>NZ_JAKRNH010000144.1:0-4643 GCF_022346985.1 Micrococcus sp. ACRRV | reverse complement strand
CCCGTCCCGCCGCCCGTTCGCGTGGGCGCGGGCGGCGACGTCGGCCAGGTCCGCGACGCGCAGCCCGGGGTTGGAGGGGGTCTCGACGAACACGAGGTCGTAGGCGGAGAAGCCGGCGTCCACGTGGACTTCGTGTCCACGCCGGGCACGGATTCACCAGAGGAGCTGGCGGCCCCGGATCTGCCGCCCGAGGCAACGCTGGTTGACTTGTCGCGGGTCCTGGGCGCGAAGACCCGCGACAACTCAACCGGCGTTGCTCAGGACAGGGCGGATCAGCGTGAGGTCGGTGTCCGCGGAACGCACCGGCCGACCCCGTCCCGTTCCCGGGCAGCCACCACATGCTCGCTCGCCGTTCACACCGCGCCCCTACGGTGCGACACGCCGGTCCCCCTGGACCGGACCCGACCCACGCACGAAAGGCCACGATGTCCTCCCCCTCCCCGACCCTCAGCCGCCGGCGCCTGCTCGGCCTCAGCGGAGCGAGCGCCGCCGTCCTCGCCCTCGGGGTGAACGCCCCCGCCGCGGCACACGCCGAGCCGCTGCCCCAGCGGGACGGCCTCTTCGGACTCGGGGTGGCCAGCGGCTATCCGCGGCCGGACGGCGCGGTCCTGTGGACCCGGCTCGCACCGGAGCCGTTGGCGGAGGACGGGCACGGCGGCATGCCGCTGCGCTCGGTGCCCGTGAAGTGGGAGGTCGCGCGGACCGCCGACTTCCGCCGCATCGTGGCCCGCGGCACCGCGCTGGCCCAGCCGGAGCTCGCGCACTCCGTCCACCCGCGCGTCGAGGGCCTGGCGCCCGGCACGGAGCACTTCTACCGCTTCGTGGTGGGCCCGAAGACGAGCCCCGTCGGCCGTTTCGTCACCCTGCCGACCGCCGGCTCCGCCACGGACGACTACACCGTGGGCCTGATCTCCTGCCAGGCCTGGTATCACGGCCATTTCGCCGCTCACCGCCACCTGGCGCAGGAAGAGGACCTGGACCTCACCGTCTTCCTCGGCGACTACATCTACGAGTACGGCATCACCGCCGCGAACCTGTGGCGTCAGGGGGCCGAGGTCACGCCCGCGCACGCCGTGGAGATCGAGACCCTCGAGCAGTACCGGCTGCGGTACGCCCTGACGAAGTCGGACCCGCATCTGCAGGCGCTGCACGCCCGAGCGGCCGCCGTCGCCATCTGGGACGACCACGAGGTGCAGAACAACTACGTGGGCGCCGCCTCCTCCACCGGTATCCCCGAGGAGCTGTTCGCGCACCGCATCGCCGTCGCCTACCGGGCCTTCTACGAGAACCTGCCCGTGGACATCGACGCCCTGCCGGAGGGGCCGGAGTCGGACATCGTGGCGGGGCTCGACGTCGGCGCGCTGGCCCGCATCTCCCTGCTGGACACCCGCCAGTTCCGAGACGCCCCGCCGGCCGACGCCGCCGACCGCGAGCGCGAGAACCGCACCATGTTGGGCGCGGCCCAGGAACGGTGGGTCACCGAGCGGCTGCGCACGTCGCAGAGTCAGTGGAACGTGCTGGCCGGCGGCGTCGTGCTCGCGCCGATCTCCGATGACCGCACCGACCAGTGGGACGGCTACCCGGCCGCCCGCCGTCGCCTGCTGACGGAGATGAAGCGCGCGGGCAACGCCGTGATGCTCACCGGCGACATCCACAAGCACGTGGCCGCCGAGCTCCGCGGCGAGTCGGCGGGCCTGCCGGCCGGGCCGGCCGGCGTCGAACTGGTGACGACGTCCGCGGCTTCCGACGGCGACGGTGCGAAGACGGACAAGTACACGCCGGACTGGGTGCGGCACGACTACGTGCGCCACTACGACGGGCGGCGCGGCTACCTGCACCTGCGGTTCACGCCGGCGCAGCTGACGTCCTCGTTCTGGGTGGTGCCCTGGGTGGAGTCGGACGACACCGCGCCCAAGGAGCTCAGTGCCCGCTTCACCACCCCCGCCGGCAGCAGCCGCCTGGTCGAGGCCTGAGGAGGACACCGATGAGCAAGAACCCGCAGACCGTCACCGACGTGGCCGCCACCGGCGCCATCTCCCGCGTCGAGCTGACCTGGACACCCCTGCCGTGGGAGCCGCTGATCGACCACTATCGTGTGTACGCCCTGCCGACGTCCGGCAGGGGCGCGACGCCCGACGAGACGCACCTGGTGGGCAAGACCGTGTATCCGCGTTTCGTGCACCACGGCCTCGACCCCGCCGGGGAGGCGTTCCGGTACGTCGTCGTCGCGGTGTCCGACGCGGGCCGGCGCGGTGGCCCGTCCTCGGCGGTGGTGGGCGAGTCCCAGAGGTCCGTGACCGCGACCGGCCGTGAGCTGGCACGGATCGGCGAGTTCGACGGGAAGTCCCTCGAGCTGCGCTTCGCCCCCGCCCAGTACGGGCAGATCCCGAAGGCCCACCCGAAGGCCGTGATCGACTACGTCCAGGGTGTGGACACCCCCGCCGCGGCGTGGCCGTACCTGCTGCCGGGGCCGGGTGACGCCTGGGCCGGTCGGAAGGCCTACCGCGCCCGCTGGACGGTGACCCTCGACGCCGCCCCGCAGCGGGACGTCGACCTGGCGCTGTGGTTCGTGGACACCACGCGCCTGGGCGGGCGTCTCGACGTGGCGGTGAACGGGCAGAGCGTACGGCCCGTGGAGCTGGCGAAGGGGGCGACGCGCGGCTCCCGCGAGGGCGACGCGACGCTGCCCGGGTCCACGCTGCTGCGCTCGTACCACGAGTTCACCCTCCCGACCGGGGCGCTGGCCGCAGGCGAGAACGTCGTGGAGTTCACCCTCGCCGAGGGCGGCTGGGTGGCCTGGGACGCGCTGGGCCTGTACGAGCGGGCCCGCTGAGGCGGCGGCCAGGGGGCCGGCCGGACAGCCTCGGATCGTCGCGAGCCAGGGCCGACCCCGTCCCGCTCACCCCTCCCCGCGCTCCGGGCCCCCGCGCACCACGGTGATCGCACGGGTGTCCGGGGCGGTGTCGGCGACGTGCTCCATGGCGCGGTCGAGGTCGCCCGTCTGCTGGTATGCCGCGTGGATCTGCTCCCACAGGCGGGCGTTGCGGACGCCGATCGCCGCCGGGTCCAACACGGGGTCCTGGCCGGCACGGCGCTGGCGGTCGTAGTCCTTGAACAGCCGGATGGCCACGGGGCTCAGCAGGATGAGCGCCACGATGTTCACCCACGTGTAGAGGCCGACGCCGAAGTCGGCGAACGCCCACACGAGGGCCGAGCTCTGCACGGCCCCGAACACCATGGAGCCGGCCAGGAGCAGCCGGGCGATCGCGATGACCGCGCGCTGCGCCGTCTTGTTCGGGATGAGGTAGGCGACGTTCGTCTCCGCGTAGAACGCGAAGGAGAGCAGGGTGGTGAAGGAGAACAGGAAGACGGCGATCGCCACGAAGGACGGACCGAAGGCGGGCAGTGCCGCGTCGATGGCGATCTGGACCCACGCCGGGCCCTCCTCGACGCCGGGCACGTGCTCCGCGAGCAGACTCTCCCCGTCCGGGCCCAGCACGTTGAAGCTGTTCGTGGCGAGGATCATCAGGCCGGTCATGGTGCAGACGAACAGGGTATCCACGTAGGCGGAGAACGCCTGGGCCAGGCCCTGCTTCACGGGGTGCGAGACGTGGGCGGCCGCCGAGGCCTGGGCGCCCGAACCGGTGCCGATCTCGGTGGAGTACACGGCACGGCGCACGCCCCACGCGACGGCGGCGCCGAGGATGCCGCCGTAGACCGAGTCCAGGGCCAGCGCGCTGGAGAAGATCAGGCCGAACATCGCGGGGACCTGCCGCCACATCAGCCCGACGACGAGCAGCCCCACCAGGATGTACGCGCCGGCCATGAACGGGACCACGAGACCCACCGTGCGGCCGAGGCGGTGCATGCCGCCGAACACGATCACGCAGAACAGCACGGCCATCCCGAGACCCACCCACAGCGGGTCCCAGCCCCACGCCTCGGTCGTGGCGGCGGTGACGGCGTTGGCCTGGATCTGCGGGCCGGTGAAGACCGTGGCGAACACGGTGGCCGCGGCGTACGCGACCGCCAGCCACCGCCAGTTCCGGCCGAGCCCCTCGAGGATGTAGTACGCGGGCCCGCCGCGGTACTCGCCGCGGACCTTGTGCTTGTAGAGCTGCGCCAGCGAGCTCTCCACGAGCGCCACGGGGGCGCCGAGGATCGCCGTCACCCACATCCAGAACAGCGCGCCCGGGCCGCCCAGGTAGATCGCGGCCGCGACGCCCGCGATGTTGCCGACCCCGATGCGCCCGCCCAGGGCCATGGCGAACGACTGGAACGAGCTGATCCCCGCCGACGACGATCCTCCCCTGACCAGCTGGCCCACCATGTCCTTGAGCAGCCGCACCTGGGGAGCCGCCATGCGGATCGTGAAGTACAGGCCCAGGGCGAGGAGCCCGACGACCATGGGCAGGCTCCACATGATCGAGTTGGCGGCGGTGACGAACTGCTCCATGGTCACTTCCCAGGTCGCGGACAGGATCCGTGCACTCCATCACATTCGGGCCACCCCGGGCACCCCTGAGCCCCCCGGGGGTGGGGGGGGGGGGGGGCCGGGGGGGGGGGCCCCCCCCCCCGCCCGGCCCCCCCCCCCCCCCGGGCTGTTAAAAAAATACCCGCCCCCCCGACCGGGCGGGTAATAG
>NZ_JAKRNH010000143.1:0-4689 GCF_022346985.1 Micrococcus sp. ACRRV | reverse complement strand
GTCGTCGCCCGCCCCCGTGAAGGCCGGTTCACCGGGTCCCGTCCGGCCCCCGATCCCGCGGATCCCCGCCCTACTGTGTGATGCGTTCCACGTCCCACAGGAGGTCCACCCATGTCCGTCACCGCCCGACTGCGCGCCGCCCGCGACCTCCTCGTGGAGCACCAGCAGGACTACGCCGGCGCCCGGGCCGCGTTCGAGTGGCCCCGGTTCGAGACCGTGAACTTCGGCAGCGACTGGTTCGACGCCGTCGCCGCCACCCCCGAGCGGGCCGACCAGGACGCCCTGGTGATCGTCGAGGAGGACGGCACCGTCCTGCGCCGCAGCTACGCGCGGATGTCCGCGGACACGGACCGCGTGGCCGGCTGGCTCCAGCACCTCGGCGTGGGCCGAGGAGACACGGTGATCGTGATGCTCGACAACCAGGTCGAGCTCTGGGAGGCCATGCTCGCCTGCATGAAGATCGGCGCCGTGGTCATCCCCACCACCACGCAGCTGGTCGCCGCCGACCTGCAGGACCGCGTGGACCGCGCCGGCGCGCGATGGGCGATCGCCAACGCGGGCAACCTCGTCAAGTTCGCCGACGTCGTCGGGGACTGCACCCTGATCCACGTGCCCGGGGTCTACGCCTCCGAGGCCGAGCACGCCCTCCCGGAGGTCCCCGGCCACCCCGTCCACTCCTACGGCGACGCCGCCTCGTTCGCCGGCACGTGGTCCCTCGAGACGCCGACCTCCGCCGACGACCCGCTGCTGCTCTACTTCACCTCCGGCACCACGTCCCTGCCCAAGCTCGTGGAGCACACGCAGGCCTCCTACACCGTGGGGCACCTCTCGACGATGTACTGGGTGGGCCTGCGGCCCGGCGACGTCCACCTGAACGTGGCCTCCCCGGGCTGGGGCAAGCACGCCTGGTCCTCGTTCTTCGCCCCGTGGCTGGCCGAGGCCACGATCTTCGTGCTCAACTTCCGTCGGTTCGACGCGGCCACCCTCATGCGCGCGATGGACGAGGGCGGGGTGACGAGCTTCTGCGCCCCGCCCACCGTGTGGCGCATGCTCATCAAGGCGGACCTGACCCAGCTGCAGGCCCCGCCGCGCAACGCGATCTCCGCCGGAGAGCCGCTCAACGCCGCCGTGATCGACCAGGTGCAGCGGGGCTGGGGCGTGACCGTCCGCGACGGCTTCGGCCAGACCGAGTCCACCCTGCAGATCGCCAACACCCCCGGCCAGCGCGTGGTGATCGGCGCGATGGGCCGCCCACTGCCCGGCTTCGACATCGAGCTGCGCGACCCGCAGACCGGCGACCGCGTGGACGGCGAGGGGGAGGGAGAGATCTGCGTGGGGCTGGACCCCCGCCCCGTGGGCCTGTTCCAGCGGTACCACGGGGACCCGGAGAAGACCGCCGAGGCCTTCCGCGACGGCGTCTACCACACGGGGGACATCGCCCGCCGCGACGAGCACGGCATCTACACGTACGTGGGCCGCGCCGACGACCTGTTCAAGTCCTCGGACTACAAGCTCTCCCCGTTCGAGCTGGAGTCGGTGCTGATGACCCACCCGGCCGTGCTGGAGGCCGCCGTGGTCCCGGCGCCCGACGAGCTGCGCCTGTCCGTGCCGAAGGCGTTCGTGACGCTGGCCGCCGGTCACGAGCCGGGGGAGGAGGCGGCCCGGGCCATCCTCCAGCACGTCACGGACCGCGTCCCGGCGTACAAGCGCATCCGCCGCATCGAGTTCCGGCCCCTGCCCAAGACCGTCTCCGGCAAGGTGCGCAGGGTGGAGCTGCGCGCCGAGGAGGAGCAGCGCCGGGCCGGCGTCGCGGGGCTGGGGGTCGAGCACCGCGAGGAGGACCTCGGCATCCGCCGTCAGCGGCGCGCCTGAGGCCGCAGCCTGTGCGGCGCCCCTGACGAGGGGTCGGGTCTGCCCGATGGTGCCGCCCCGGACGGCACCATCGGCCAGGTCCGCGTGGCACCATCGGCCAGCGAGGCCTGGACCATCGGCCACACTTGCCGGAACGCCCTGGTCGGAGGCGGATGCGCGATCCTAGTGTGGTCCGGGTCACCCGGCGCCGGAGTCCCCGGTCGTCGTCGCATCGGTGGCCCCGCCCCCTCCCGAGGAGTTCCCGTGACCGCTCTGACCTCCCCCTCCGCCCGGCGCCGCGTCGGCTCCCTGCTCGCCGCCGCCGTGCTCGCGGGCACCGCGCTCACCGCCGCCCCGACCCTCGCCGCGGCCGAGCGCCCCGCCGAGCCGGCGCGCACCTCCCCGGCCGCCGCCGCGCCCCTGGCCGACCCGAACGCGGACGGCTACGACTCGTTCATCGTCACCTACCGGGAGACCGCCGCGAACAGCACCGCCCAGGGCCGCGCGAAGGCGTGGGGCAGGGCCGCCAGGGAGGCCGGCGTCAGCGTCAAGGAGCTGCGCGAGACCGCGCTGGGCTCCCGTGTGATCGCCACCGACGAGAAGCTCACGCAGGAGGAGTCCGCCGCGTTCATGGCCGACCTCCGGGCCTCCGGCGCCGTCGAGGCCGTGGAGCCCAACGTGATCATGACCCGGGCGGCGCTCTCGCCGGCGGACCCGTACTACGCCGACCAGTGGGGCTTCACCGGCGTCAACGGCATGCGCGTGCCGGGGGCGTGGGACGTGAGCACGGGCACCGGGGCCATCGTCGGCGTGATCGACACCGGCCAGACGGACCACGCGGACCTGAACGCCAACACCGTCCCCGGCTACGACTTCATCTCCGACGCCACCACCGCCCGGGACGGCGGCGGCCGCGACGCCGACCCGCGGGACGAGGGCGACTGGTACCTGGCGGGCGAGTGCGGCCAGTCCCGCGCCTCGAACTCGTCCTGGCACGGCTCGCACGTGGCCGGCACCGTCGCCGCCGTGGCGAACACCCAGGGCGTCGTCGGCGTCGCCCCGGGCGCGAAGGTCCAGCACGCGCGGGTGCTCGGCAAGTGCGGCGGCACCCTGGCGGACATCGCGGACGCCATCGTCTGGTCCTCCGGCGGCTCCGTCCCCGGCGTGCCGGCCAACCCGACCCCGGTGGATGTGATCAACATGTCCCTCGGCGGCCAGGGCACCTGCGGCACCACCTATCAGAACGCCATCAACGCGGCCGTGGGCCGCGGCGTGCCCGTGGTGGTCGCGGCCGGCAACGAGAACCAGTCCGCCGCCAACGCCCGCCCGGCCAACTGCCAGAACACCATCACGGTGGCCGCCACCGACGTGAACGGCAACCGCGCCTCGTACTCGAACTACGGCTCGGCCGTGGACGTCGCGGCCCCCGGCTCCGGCATCATCTCCACGGTGAACGCGGGCACGACGACGCCCACCGCCGGCGCCTACGCCCAGTACAACGGCACCTCCATGGCCACCCCCCACGTGGCGGGCACCGTCGCGCTGATGCTGGCGGAGGACGCCACGCTGACCCCCGCCGAGGTGGAGTCCTCCCTCAAGACGAACTCCCGTCCGATCCCGGGCGTGTGCGCCGAGGGCTGCGGCGCCGGGCTCGTCGACGCGGCCAAGACCCTCGCATCCCTGCGCGGCGGCACCACGGACCCCCACCCCGTGACCCCCGTCCCCGGCGCGGAGAAGCTCGTCAACGGCGGCTTCGAGAGCGGCCTGACCGGCTGGACCGCCACCGGCCGGGTGGCCGCCTCCTCCACGGCGGGCCTGTCCGCCACCGGCTCCCTCCACGCCGCGCTGAACGGCAAGGGCGGCACCAGCACGGCCACGCTGACCCAGAAGGCCGTCCTGCCGGCCGGCGCCGCCGCCACCCTGAGCTACGCCGTGCGCGTGGACTCCGCCGAGACCACCACGGCCCGCCAGTGGGACAAGCTCACGGTCTCCGTGAGCGACGGCGCCACGACCACCACCCTGAGGACCCACTCCAACCTGGACAAGGGCAGGGGCTACCTCGCCCAGGCGGCCGACCTCTCCGCCTACGCGGGCAAGACGGTGACGATCTCCTTCAGTGGGACGGAGGACGGCAGCGGCGCGACGACCTTCCGGATCGACGACGTCTCGGTGAAGGCCGGCTGACCCCGTCCGGGCCGGGCGGCGGATTTGCCCAGCGCGGCGGCGCGGTGTAGAGTCCTTCGAGTCGTCCGGCCCGGCAATGGGTCGTTCCGCCCGGATCTTTAGCTCAGTTGGTTAGAGCGTTCGCTTCACACGCGAGAGGTCGCTGGTTCGAGTCCAGTAAGATCCACCGCCGCAGGAAGGGCCCCCCGTCTCGGGGGGCCCTTCCTGCATTCCGGGGGCGTGATTGGATGGGGGCGGAGCCGCGTCGCGGCCCGGCCCAGGGGACCGGCCCCCTCGGGCCGGACAGGACCCCCAGGAAGGACCCGGTGAGGAGCGTGGATCCGCTGGCCCCGCAGGACGGCTCCCCGGAGGACGGCGGCGTCCCGCAGGGCGCCCGCCGAGCCGGCACCCGCCCGGACGCCGCCGGCTCCGCCCCGGCGGAGCCCGCCGTGCACGTCGCCCTGCTGCCGGTGCTCCGGCCCGCCGACGCGCGGACGCCCGCCGGGGCCTCCGACGGGGACGCGCCGGCCGGGGACGGGGTGGACCTGGCCGCCGCCCCCGCGCGGGAGCCCCCCCCCCCCGCCGGGGCCGGCCCGCGCGGCCCCCCCCACCCCGGGGGGCCGCGCCCCCCGGCCCCGCCCCACGAGGTCGGGCGGGACGGGGGCGGCCCCGGCG
>NZ_JAKRNH010000142.1:0-4955 GCF_022346985.1 Micrococcus sp. ACRRV | reverse complement strand
GGCGGACCGATTTGCGGGCGGGTGAACGGCGGGTGTAGGCTGTTCCTCGCTGCCTCGGCAGGGGCCGCTTCTTCGGAGGCGGAACCGGATGAGGAGGCCGCTCGCGCGAGTGGCGGAATAGGTAGACGCGCTGGCTTCAGGTGCCAGTGTTCGAAAGGACGTGGGGGTTCAAGTCCCCCCTCGCGCACCACGGCACATAGGCCCCGGATCCTCGGATCCGGGGCCTACGTCGTTCCCAGGCGGGTCCCCACTCGCCGGCCCTCACGGCTTGACGCACACCACCGGGACGCGCGCCTCGAGGATGATCTGCTGCGCGGCCGATCCCAGCAGCAGCTTGCCCACGGGGGAGCGGTGCTTCACGCCCACCACGATCCGGCTCGCGCCCACGCGCTCGGCGTGCTCGAGCAGGTCGCCGACGGCGTCCCGGCCGCGCTCCTGGGCGTGCGCCACGGACGCGACGACGCCGGCCTCGCGCGCCTCCGCCTCGTCCGGCTCGGTCCCGTCGAGGGAGAACCAGACCACGTCCTCCCCGCGCAGGGCCGCCTCGGCCAGGGCGGCCCGCCAGGCCGCGGCGCTCTCAGGGGTGCTGGTTCCGGTGCTGATGATCGTCATGGGCACCACTGTGCGCCATGGACGCGGACCCCGTCACCACCCGGACCGGTTGTCGTCGGTCACTCTGCGGACGCGGAGCGCACGCCGCCCCGCCGCGCTGTTACCGTGACCTCCACCACTCGCACCTGTCCCCGGCGCCACTCCATGGCGGCGGGGTGTCCCTGTTAGGAACCGCCATGTCCTCCACCTCCCCCGACGGCGCCCCGCGCCGACGCACGGGGATCGGCCGGATCGTCTTCAGCGTGATCGCGGTGCTCACCGTGCTCGCAGCCTCCGCCTTCTCCATCCGCTCGGCCTCGGGAGGCAACGACATCCGCACCAACTTGACCCTCATCGCCCCCGCGGCCGCCGGCGGCGGCTGGGACTCGTTCCAGCGCGAGCTGCAGCAGACCATGCGCGTCAACGGGCTCGTGAACAACGTCCAGGTGGTCAACATCCCCGGCGCCGGTGGCAACATCGCCCTCGGTCAGCTGACCACGCTCGAGGACGCGAACAACCTCATGGTGGGCGGCACCGGCCAGATCGCCGCCCACGCGGCCCGTGGCACCGGCCCCGAGCTCTCCCAGGTCACCGCGGTCAGCCGCGTCGTCGAGGAGTACAGCCTCGTGGTGGTCCCGGCGGACTCGCCGTACCAGAGCATGGACGACCTGGTGACCGCCTGGCGCGCCGACCCCGCCCACGTGGCGTGGACCGGCGGCGGCTCCTTCGACCAGCTCGTCATGGCGGACATCGCCCGCACGGCCGGCGTGCCGGTCGCGGACACCACCTACATCCCGTCCGACGGCGGCGGCGAGGCCATCCAGGCCCTGCTCAACGGCACCGCCCAGGCCTCCGCCGGCGGCTTCGCGGACATCTACCCGCAGGTCGATGCCGGCCGACTGCGCGCCCTCGGCGTGGTGGCGGCCGAGCCACTGGCCGGCGTCGAGGAGATCCCGACCCTGCGCTCCCAGGGCTACGACGTCACGCTCACCAACTGGCGCGCCCTGTTCGTGCCGCCGGGTGTCTCCGCGGAGGAGCGCACCGAGCTCGAGGCCCTCATCGCCGAGGCGGTCGACACCCCCGAGTGGAAGGAGGCGGTGCAGCGCAACTACTGGAACCCCGTGCCCCTCTCCGGTGCCGAACTCGAGGAGTTCATCGCCGCCGAGAAGGAGCGCATCGGCACGCTGACGGAGGAGATCAAGTGAGCCACGCATCCACCGTCCCCCCCGCCGCCGACGCCCCCTCCCGCTGGGGACGCGCCGCCGGGCTCTCCGCGCTCGTCATGCCGGCCGTGCTGGCCGCGTTCAGCCTCTACCTGCTGCTGGGATCCCTGGCCATGGACACCGAGGGCGCCGACTTCCCCGGCCCGGACTTCTTCCCGCTGATCCTCGCGGTCGCGGGCCTCGTGATCGCCGCCGCGCTCGCGGTGGAGGTCGTGCGCGTGCGCCAGGCCCCCGAGGGTCAGGCCGACGCGGACGGCGAGGTCGGCCAGGCAGCCGGTCCGCTGACCCTGTTCCACTCGGACTTCGGTGCGCTGGCCTGGTGCTTCCTCGGCTTCCTCGCGTTCGCCGTCCTGCTGCCCTGGCTGGGGTGGATCCTCGCCGGGGCGCTGCTGTTCTGGTGCATCACCCGCGCGTTCGGCGCCCCGCATCCCGTGTTCGACATCCTCGTCGCCCTGTTCGTCTCCTCGCTGGCCTACCTCGGCTTCGCGGTGGCCCTGGGCCTGACCCTGCCCTCGGGCATCCTGGGAGGTGGCTTCTGACATGGAGACCCTCGGACTCCTCATGGAGGGCTTCGCCGGCGCCCTCACCCCCATGAACCTGCTCTGGGTGGTGCTGGGCTGTCTGCTCGGCACCGCGGTCGGCGTGATGCCCGGACTCGGCTCCTCGATGGCCGTGGCCCTGCTGCTGCCCATGACCTTCGCCCTCGAGCCCACCGCCGCGTTCATCATGTTCTCCGGCGTGTACTTCGGCGGCCTCTTCGGCGACTCCACCATGGCCATCCTCATGAACACCCCCGGCCAGGCCTCGGCCATCGCCTCCACGTTCGAGGGCCACCGCATGGCCCAGGACGGCCGGGCGGCCCAGGCCCTGGCGACGGCGGCGCTCGGCGCCTTCATCGGCGGCATGGTGGCCTCGGTGTGCGTCGTGTTCCTCGCCCCCGTGCTGGCGGAGTTCTCCACGAGCTTCGGGCCCGCGGAGTACTTCGCGCTCGCGCTCTTCGCGTTCGTGGCCACCTCCTCGGTGGTCGCCGACTCGGTGCTGCGCGGCCTGGCCTCCCTGGTGCTGGGACTGGGCATCGCCGTCGTCGGGATCGACGCGGTGACCGGCACCGAGCGCTTCACGATGGGCTCCCCGCAGCTGTTCGACGGCATCCCGCTCGTGACCGTCACGGTGGCGATCCTCGCGCTCGGCGAGGTGTTCCACGTGGCCTCCCGGGTGCGCCGCGAGCACGAGGACCTGCGCGTCCGCCGCACCGGCCGGCCGTGGCTGTCGGGCGCCGAGTTCCGCGAGGCCGCCCCGGCGTGGCTGCGCGGCACGGCGATCGGCCTGCCGTTCGGCATCGTGCCGGTGGGCGGCTCCGAGGTGCCGACGTTCCTGGCGTACTCGGCCGAGCGGCGCCTGGACCGGCGCCGGGCGCATCCGCAGTTCGGCCGGGGCGCGATCCGCGGGCTGGCGGCCCCGGAGGCCGCGGGCAACTCGACCACCGGCATGGCGATGGGCGCCCTGCTCACGCTCGGCCTGCCCGTCTCCGCGACGGCGGCCATCATGCTGGCGGCGTTCCGCCAGTACGGGCTGCAGCCCGGCCCCCTGCTGTTCGACCGCAGCCCGGACCTCGTGTGGGCGCTGCTGGCGAGCTTCTTCATCGCGATGATCGTGCTGCTGGCGATCAACCTGCCGTTCGCGCAGCTGTGGGCCAAGCTCCTGCTCATCCCGAAGCACTACCTCTACGCGGGGATCACGCTGTTCTGCGGGCTGGGCATCTACGCCACCACGGGCGCGGTGTTCGACCTGCTGATGCTCCTGGGGATCGGCGTGCTGGGCTTCCTGATGCGGCGGTACGGCTATCCGCTGGCGCCGCTGATGATCGGCATGGTGCTCGGCCCGCTGGCGGAGACCAGCCTGCGCGACGCCCTGCTCAGCTCGGTGGGCGACCCGGCCGTGCTCGTCTCCACCCCCATCACGTGGGTGATCTACGGGATCCTGGCGATCGTGCTGGCGTTCTCGGTGCGGGCCGCCGTCGTGAGCCGGACGCGCCAGGACGTGTGAGCGGAGGCCGGATCCGCGCCCCAAGGCAACGCGGGTTGAGTTGTCACCGGTGTGCGGCCTCCGCACCCGTGACAACTCAACCCGCGTTTCTGGTGGGCGGTGGCCCCGCTCAGTAGTGGTACGTGTCCGACGGCGCCGCCGCGCGGTTCTCCTGGTCCGGGATGTGGGCCAGCTGCACGCCGAACGCCGCGGCCAGGGCCTGGATCTTCTCTGCCCGGGCCTTGCGGGGCAGGTCCGAGCCGTTGCGGATCTGCCCGCCGGCGGCGGCGAACTCCTCGAGGAACTCCTGCGCCCACGCCAGCTCCTCCGGGGAGGGGCTCAGGCCCTCGTTGACGGCGGCGCACTGCTCGGGGGCCAGGCAGAGCTTGCCCGTCATGCCGAACTCCGTGGTCACGGCGGTCGCCTCGGCCAGCTTCGCGCCCGTGGAGCCCACGGTCGGCCCGTCGATCGCACCGGGCAGGCCGGTGGCCTTGGCCGCGATCGTGAACTGCGAGCGCGTGTACGCCAGCGCCATCGGCGACTCGCCCAGGCCGGTGTCGCGGCGGAAGTCGCCGATGCCGAACGCCAGGCGGAACGTGCCCTTCGCCGCCGCGATCGAGTCGATGCGCTGCAGGCCGCGCGCGGTCTCCACGAGCGCCACCACGGGCACGCCGGGCAGGCGGCGGGCGGTCTCGTTCACGTGGTCGGTGGACTCCACCATCGCCAGCATGACGCCGGCCAGCCCGCCCTCGGCGACCGGCCCGCCCAGGTGCGCGGGCAGGGCGGAGGCGAGCGCGTCGACGTCGTCCTCCCACCACTTGGAGCCGTAGCCGTTGAGGCGGACCCAGGCGGTGTGCCCGGAGCGCAGCCACTCCACGGTGTCCTGCAGCGCCCGCGCCTTGTCCTGCGGGGCCACGGAGTCCTCGACGTCCAGGATCACGATGTCCGCCGCGGAGTCCTCTGCGGGCTGGAAGCGCTCGGGCTGGGCGGCGTTCACGAGGAGCCAGGAGCGGGCGAGCTCGGGGTCGATGCGCTGGCCGGGGGCGGCCTCCAACCCCCTGGACTCGGCCGAGCTGCCCGGTGCGGGGGAGCGCATGGCGCTCGAGATCGTCGCCT
>NZ_JAKRNH010000141.1:0-4980 GCF_022346985.1 Micrococcus sp. ACRRV | reverse complement strand
CCCCGGGAGGGGCCCGGTCGGGCAGCGGCCGACGACCCGTCCCGGCCCCGTCCCGGACGGCGGCCTCCCCCGGCCACCCCGTACCCTGGAGGGCATGCCCCGCCTGCCCCGTCCCGTGACCCTCGCGCCGGCCCTGGCCGCGGCCGCCCTCGGTCTCACCGCGTGCTCCGGCCCCGTCGTCTCGGTGGAGGCCGCCCCCGGCGCCGCGGACCCGGCCTGCGCCCCGGCCATGGTGGCCATGCCCGACGTCCTGGGCAGCCAGGACCGCCGCGAGACGGACAGCCAGGCCACCGCCGCATGGGGCGAGCCGGCCGCCGTCGTGCTCCGCTGCGGCGTCCCCACGCCCGGCCCCACCACCGACCGCTGCGTGTCCGTGGACGACGTCGACTGGGTGGTCCGCGACGAGGACGACCACTGGCGGATCACCACCTACGGCCGCACCCCCGCCGTGGAGGCGGTGTTCGGCAAGAGCGAGGTCAGCTCCGACTCCGTGATGACCGGCCTCGGCTCGGCCGTCGCCCAGATCCCCTCCCAGCGCCGCTGCGTGAACATCGAGGACGCCACCCCGGTGGGGTGACGTCCTCGCGCTCCGGTGTGCGGGCCGGTCAGTGCAGGCCGACCCCCCGCTCCAGGGCGAGGTCGAGCAGCTCGGAGATCAGCTCGCCGTAGGACAGGCCCGTGCGCTCCCACATGGCCGGGTACATGCTGATCGAGGTGAACCCGGGCATCGTGTTGATCTCGTTGACCACCCAGCGCCCGTCCGGGGTGTAGAAGAAGTCGCAGCGGCCCAGACCGGCGCCGTCGACGGCCTCGAACGCGCGCACCGCCTGCTCGCGCAGGCGCTCGATGGCCTCCTCGGGCAGCTCGGCCGGGCAGGAGAGCTGCGCGGCGGAGGCGTCCTGGTACTTGGCCTCGAAGTCGTAGAACTGGTGGCCCGACTCGGCGCCCTTGACCACGATCTCACCCGGCAGGGACGCGCGCGGGGACTCGGCGCCGTGCCCGTCCAGCACGGCGCACTCGATCTCGCGGCCCAGGATGCCGGCCTCGACCACGACCTTCGGGTCGAAGCGGCGGGCCTCCTCCACGGCCGCGCGCAGGTCCTCGGGGGCGTCCACCTTGGTGATGCCGAAGGACGAGCCGCCACGGGCGGGCTTGACGAACAGCGGGTAGTCCAGGGCGCCGGCCCGTTCCAGGGCGGCCTCCGGGTCGTTGCGCCACTGGCGGTCGGTGATGGTCTCCCACGGGCCGACCTCCAGGCCGCCGGCCTGGAACGCGACCTTCATGAAGTGCTTGTCCATGCCCACGGCCGAGGCCAGCACGCCGCAGCCCACGTAGGGCAGGCCGAGGGACTCGAACATGCCCTGGAGCGTGCCGTCCTCGCCCCACGGTCCGTGCAGCAGCGGGAACACGACGTCCACGACGCCGAGGTCCTCCCCGTCCGAGCCGACCAGCTCCACGGCGTCGTCCGCGCGCGCCCGCAGGCTCACGGGGCGCTCGGGCTCCGGCACGCTCGGCAGCTCCCCGTCGCCGAGGGCGTAGTCGGCGGCGTCCACCTCGCCGTGGGACCACAGGCCCGAGTGGGCGACGCCGACGGGCACCACGTCCCAGCGCTCGCGGTCCGCGGCGTGCAGCACGCCCGCTGCGGTGACGCAGCTGATGGGGTGCTCGCTGGAGCGGCCGCCGAACAGCAGCAGCACGCGGGGGCGACGGCCCGGGGCGGTCTCGGGGGGCTGGGTCATGCGTGTCGTCCTTCCGACTTCAGGTCTCGGGCCAGCAGCAGTCCCGCGAGGCGGTCGACGTCGAGCGTCCCCGCCACCACGCGGTCCATGGCCTCGCTGATGGGCATCTCCACGCCGTGGGCGCGGGCGACGTGCACGACGGCGGACACCGACTTGATGCCCTCCGCCGTCTGCTTCATGGCGGCCACGGCCTCGTCCGCGCTCAGCCCCGTGCCCATGAGCCGGCCGGCGCTGCGGTTGCGGGACAGGGGCGAGGCGCAGGTGGCCACGAGGTCGCCGAGGCCGGCCAGGCCGGCCAGGGTCGAGGCCTCGCCGCCGAGCGCCACGGCCAGGCGGGTCGTCTCCGCCAGGCCGCGGGTGATCACGGAGGCCTTCGAGTTGTCCCCCAGTCCCTGGCCGTCGCAGATGCCCACGGCCAGCGCGATCACGTTCTTCACGATGCCGCCGATCTCCACGCCCACGACGTCGCCGTTGGTGTAGGGGCGGAAGGTGGGCCCGGCCGTGAGCGCGGCGACGCGGTCGGCGGTGGCCCGGGACGCCGAGGCCACGACCGTGGCCGTGGGCTCCCCGCGGGCGATCTCGAGGGCCAGGTTGGGCCCGGAGAGCACGGCGAAGCGCTCGGGGCCGATCCCCAGGGCCTCCTGGCAGACCTGCGAGGGCCGCGCGTCGGTCCCGCGCTCCAGGCCCTTCATGAGGGAGACGACGATCGCGTCCGGGGCGAGGGCGTCGGCCAGGCCCTCCAGGACGGTGCGGGCCTGCTGGGCGGGCACGGCCACCACCACGACGCCGGCCTCGGCCACCGCCTCGCGCGCGTCGGTCACCGCGCGGACGCACTCCGGGAGGGCGACGTCCGGCAGGTACTCGGGGTTGGCGTGGTCCTCGGTGATGGCGCGGGCCACCTCCGCCCGACGGGACCAGACGACCACCTCGCGGGCGCGACGGCCTGCCGGGCTGGTGCTGGAGCCGAGCACGCAGGCGAACGCCGTGCCCCAGGAGCCGGCGCCGAGCACGGCGACGCGGGTGGGGTCCCCGGCACGGTCGCCGGCCGACGTGGAGGCGAACGCGGGTTCCGGGCCCGCGGACGGCGCCGGGCTCACGCGGTGCCCTCGCGGCGACCGGTCCGCAGGTCCCAGCGCCAGGCCGGGGCCGGCTCGCCGCGCAGCTGCGCCACGAGCTCCGTGACGGCGTCCATCATGCGCTCCGTGCCGACGCGCAGCACGGCGGCGGTCAGCGGCCCGCCGCGGAGGTCGTCGAGGTCCACGGGCTCGCCCACGAGCACGCGGGCGGTCTTGCGCGGGAAGGGCGAGAGCCGGAACCCCGGGTAGGGCAGCAGTTCCTGCATGCCCCACTGGCCCACGGGGATCAGCGGGGCGCCGGTCTGCAGCGCCAGGCGCACGGCGCCGGAGCGGGCGGACATGGGCCAGCCCTCGGGATCACGGGTCACCGTGCCCTCGGGGTAGACGATGATGACCCGACCCTCGTCCAGTGCGGCCTGGGCGGCGGCCAGGGAGCGACCCCCGTCGCGCGAGCGCTCCACGGGGATCATCCGGGTCGACTGCAGCACCCGCCGCAGGACGGGGACCTTCCACAGTTCGGCCTTGGCCAGGACCGCGGGCAGCAGCCCCTGGTTGTAGACCATGTGCGCGACCGAGAGGGGGTCCAGCTCGGAGATGTGGTTCACCGCGAGGATCGCGCCGGTGCGCGGGATCCGCTCAGCGTGCAGCCACTCCTGGCGCACCAGGGCGCGCAGGGCCGGCCGGACGACGGCGGCGGGCGCCACGAAGCCCCGGCGCAGGCCGCGCGAGGGCTGCGCGATCGGACGCTCGCCGTCGTTCATCGGGGCCGCTCGGAGAGCTCGACGTCCGCGCCCAGGCCCTGGAGCTTCGCCATGAAGTGCTCGTAGCCGCGGTTGATGATCTCCAGGCCGGTGGCGTGGGAGGTGCCCTCCGCGGCCAGGGCCGCGATGAGGTGGGAGAAGCCGCCGCGCAGGTCCGGGACGTCGAAGTCCACACCGTGCAGCGGCGTCGGGCCCGAGATCACGGCGGAGTGCAGGAAGTTGCGCTGGCCGAATCGGCACGGCACGGAGCCCAGGCACTCGCGGTGCAACTGGATGGACGCGCCCATGCGCACCAGGGCGTCGGTGAAGCCGAAGCGGTTCTCGTACACGGTCTCGTGGACGATCGACACGCCGGTGGCCTGCGTCAGGGCGACGACGAGCGGCTGCTGCCAGTCGGTCATGAAGCCGGGGTGGACGTCGGTCTCCAGCACGAGCGGGTTCAGCTCGCCGCCCCCGTGCCAGAAGCGGATGCCCTCGTCGGTGACCTCGAACTCGCCGCCGATCTTGCGGTACGTGTTCAGGAACGCCGTGAGGTCGCGCTGGGAGGCCCCGCGGACGAAGATGTCGCCCTTCGTGGCCAGCGCGGCCGATGCCCACGAGGCGGACTCGTTGCGGTCCGGGATGGCCACGTGGTTGTAGCCGCGCAGCTCCGGGACGCCCTCGATGCGGATGGTGCGGTCCGTCTGGACCGTGATGATCGCGCCCATCTTCTGGAGGACGTGGATCAGGTCGTGGATCTCCGGCTCCACGGCGGCGCCCTTGAGCTCGGTGATGCCCTCGGCCTTCACCGCGGTCAGCAGGACCTGTTCGGTGGCGCCCACGGAGGGGTACGGCAGCTCGAGCTTGGCGCCGTGCAGCCCCTTGGGCGCGGAGATGGAGATGCCGCCCGGGCGCTTGTCGACGACGGCGCCGAAGTTGCGCAGCACGGCCAGGTGGTAGTCGATCGGCCGGTCGCCGATCTTGCAGCCGCCCAGGTCGGGGATGAAGGCCTCGCCGATGGCGTGCATCAGCGGGCCGCAGAAGAGGATCGGGATGCGCGAGTCGCCCGCGTGGGCGTCGATCTCCGCGGTGAGGGCGGACTTCACGCCGGCCGGGTCCATGGTGATCGTCCCGGACTCCTTGTCCCAGTCCACGGTCACGCCGTGGATCTCGAGCAGGGAGCTGACGACGTCGACGTCCTTGATCTCCGGGATGCTGCGCAGCACGGACGGGCCGGTGCCCAGCAGGGCGGCGACCATCGCCTTGGGGACCAGGTTCTTGGCGCCGCGGACGGTCACCTCGCCCTGCAGCGGCTTGCCTCCGTGGATCGTCAGCAGCTTCGCCATAAGTGGTGTCCTTCTTCCTCACGCCGCCCGGGGGGCGGGGTCGTCGGCGGCCCGCGACGGGCGCGGGACGGTCATGCGG
>NZ_JAKRNH010000140.1:0-4998 GCF_022346985.1 Micrococcus sp. ACRRV | reverse complement strand
CTTCGGGGGTGACGGTGTCCGGGGCGGGATGCTCCACGGTGGCCTCGCTTCTGGTCTGTGCCGGCTTCTGGTCCGCGCCGCCGTCCGTGCAGTCCGGCCGGTGCGCTGCGCGCCCCATGGTGGCCCCCCACTCTGGACGATCCCTGGACGTTCGCCCCAGACTTCCCCGCGGTGCTGAGAGCCCGCGTCCCCTGTCCGCCGAGGGCTGGAGGCACGCGGTCGGCTGCCGGGGAGCGGCCCTATGCCCCCGCGCGGCGCCACCCTAGAATCAGGGCCACCAGACCCGCGGCGGGCCGGCGCCCCCGGCCTCCGCACCCCGTCCCCGGAAAGGGAGCTCCCCATGGCCGAGTCCGTCGTCCGTCCGTCCGCCCCGCGGCTCAGCCGCGCCGCCGTCCTCGGCGGACTGGGGGCGATCACGACGACGGCGCTCCTCGCCCCCGGCGCGCATGCCGCCGTGGACGTCCCCCCTGGCACGTTCGTGGTGGACCAGGCCGAGGTCCTCTCCTCCGCGCAGGAGAGCGAGCTGACGCAGGACATCACGCAGCTGCAGTCCAAGGCGGGGCAGAACCTCTACGTCGTGTACGTGGACAAGTTCGACTCCACGCCGCAGGCGACCATCGACTCCGTGGTGCAGCAGCGCGGCCTCGGGAACAGCGACTCCGTGCTCGCCATCGCCGTGGAGAACCGCAACTACGGGTTCGACACGGGCATGTCCTCCACCATGCAGTCGGACATCCGCTCCGCGTACATCCTCCCGGCCCTGCGGAAGGCCGCCGCGGGCGGGGACTGGGAGGCGCCGGCCGTCGCCGCCGTGCAGGGCCTCGACGACGCCGCCAACGGCACCCTCGACGGCCGGGGCCGCTCCGGGGAGACCTACCAGCCGGACGGGACGCTCCCCCAGGCCGCGGAGCAGGACTCCTCCGCCCAGACCTCCACGTCCGACTCCGGCAACGGCGCCTCCGGGGCCCTGGTGGGCGCCGGCGCGCTGGCCGCCGTCGCCGGCGGCGCGTACGTGGTGTCCCGCCGGCGCAGGAAGTCGGACGGCGGGGCCGAGCCCGGCGCCGTCGCCACCGGCCCGCAGGCGTCGCGCGACCCGCTGGACGAGCTGTCCGTGGACGAGCTCCGGAAGCGCGCCGGCGCCACGCTCGTGGCCGCCGACGACGCGATCCGCTCCTCGGAGCAGGAGGTCGGCTTCGCGATGGCCTCCTACGGCGAGGGCGCGGTGGGCACGTTCCGCCAGGACATCGAGAAGGCCAAGGAGCACATGCGCGCCTCCTTCCAGCTGCAGCACCAGCTGGACGACGAGATCCCGGACACCGAGGCGGACCAGCGCTCCTGGCTCAAGGAGATCATCGCCCGCTCCGAGCAGGTGGGCGCCACCCTCGCGGCGCACAAGAAGGAGTTCGACTCCCTGCGCGACCTCGAGAACTCCGTCCCGGAGGCCATCTCCGCCCTCGAGTCCCGCGTCCCCCAGGCGGAGGGCGCCGTGCAGGCCGCGGAGCGCGAGCTGGTGGACCTCCACGGCCGCTACGCCGAGTCCGCGCTCACCGAGGTCAACGACAACGCGACGCAGGCCCGCGAGCGCCTGGAGTTCGTCAAGACGGCCGAGGCGAAGGCGAGGGCCTCCCTGGAGGCCGGCGACCGCTCCACGGCCGCGGTGGCCGTGCGGGCCGCGGAGGAGTCCCTCTCCCAGGTGGGCACGCTCACCGAGGCCGTCTCCAAGGCCGGGGCCGCGCTGTCCACCCACGTGGCGAACCTGCAGATGGGCATCTCCCAGTCGGAGCAGGACCTCGCCGAGGCCCAGGCGCTCCTCTCCGCGGGCCGCAACCCGGAGCTGGCCGGCCCCGTGGGCGGCATGCAGCAGACGCTGGCCGCGGTCCGTGCGGAGCTGCAGTCCGGCCGCCCGGACCCCCTGGCGCTGCTGCAGCGCCTCGAGAGCGCCCACCGGCAGCTGAACACCCCGCTGTCCGGCGTCCGTGACGCCCGCGAGCAGGCGCGGCAGGCCGAGCAGATGCTCTCCGCGGCCATCTCCCAGGCCCAGGCCCAGATCGACGGCACAGCCGACTTCATTGGCGCCCGCCGCGGCGCCGTGGGCTCGGAGGCCCGCACGCGCCTGGCGGAGGCGGACCGCTCCCTGCAGACGGCCATGTCCCTGCGCTCCACCGACCCGGTGGCGGCCCTCGACCATGCCCAGCGCGCCTCCCAGCTCGCCGACCGCGCCTCGGAGCGCGCCCAGCAGGACGTCGCCGACTTCGGCTACGGCGGCATGGGCGGCTACGGGGGTCTGGGCGGCGGCTACGCCGGCGCCGGGTACCGGGGCGGCTACGGCATGCCCCGCTCGGGCGCGGGCGGCGGCTTCGCCGGCGGCCTGGGCGGCGCCCTGCTCGGCGGCATCCTCATGAACTCGATGTTCGGCGGCCACCACCACGACTCCGGCTTCGGCGGCGGCGACTGGGGCGGCGGCGGCTTCGGCGGGTTCGGCGGCGGCGGCCTGGACGGCGGCGACTTCGGCGGCTTCGGCGACGCCGACTTCGGCGGGTTCTGAGCCGGCCGCGCACGACCCGACACACAGACCCCCGGCGCCGGACGCGCCGGGAGCACGACTTGCAGGTCCCACGGCCTGCGGGAGATCCACCAGCACGACGAAAGGCAGACATCATGGTCAAGCAGTCCATCCTCGGCCGCATCACCACGCTCGCCAAGGCCAACATCAACGCGATGCTGGACAAGGCGGAGGACCCGCAGAAGATGCTGGACCAGATGGTCCGGGACTACACCAACAACATCGCGGAGGCTGAGGCGGCCGTCGCCCAGACCATCGGCAACCTGCGCATGATGGAGGACGACTACCGCGAGGACCAGGAGGCCGCCCGCAGCTGGGGCCAGAAGGCCCTCGCCGCCTCCCAGAAGGCGGACGAGTTCCGCACCAAGGGCGAGGCCGCCAACGCGGACAAGTTCGACAACCTCGCCAAGGTCGCCATCGAGCGCCAGATGGACGCGGAGCGCCAGACGAAGACCGCCGAGCCCACCATCACCTCCCAGCGCGAGATCGTCGACCGCCTCAAGACCGGCCTGGACCAGATGAAGGTCAAGCGCCAGCAGTTGGTCTCCAAGCGCGACGAGCTCACCGCCCGCTCCCGCACCGCCGAGGCCCAGACCAAGGTCAACGAGGCCGTGAAGTCCATCGACATCATGGACCCGACCTCCGAGATCTCCCGCTACGAGGAGAAGGTGCGCCGCGAGGAGGCCCGCGTGCGCGGCCAGCAGGAGCTCGCCGCGTCCTCCCTGGACGCCCAGTTCGAGTCCCTCGAGGACCTCGGCGAGCAGACCGAGGTGGAGGCCCGCCTCGCCGCCCTGAAGTCCGGCTCCGCCCCCTCGGCCCTGACCGCCGGCTCGGAGGAGCTCACCCTGGACTACTCCGGCGCTGAGACCGGCACGCAGACCGGCACCGCCGAGCGCGCCTGAGCCGCCCCGCCGACGACGGCGCCGTCCCTCCCGAGAGGAGGGGCGGCGCCATCGTCGTGCCTGGTGGGGGTCGAGTGGACGGGTGCCCGGTTCTGTGTCCCCCGTCCGTCCCTGCTACCCCCGTCGGTCCCCCGCCTTGGTCGGAGGACGGCCGTCCCGCCCGCACCCGCGGCGTCCCCGCCTCACGACTCGCACTCCTGGAGAACCCATAGATGGACAGTTCACGGCGTGGTCCGTGCTGGTGGACGCCGGCCTGATCGGCGCGCTGCTGGCGATCGGCACGCTCGCCCGCGCGGTGTTCACGCCACTGCAGACCCTCATGATCCCGGCGTCCGTGATCGCCGGCATCCTCGGCCTGGCCCTGGGGCCGAACGGCGCCGGCTGGCTGCCGTTCAGCGACCAGGTCGGCACCTACGGCTCGATCCTCATCGTCATCGTCTTCGTCTTCGTCTGCCTGGCCCTGACCGATGACTTCGACGTCCGGAAGATCGGCCGCCCGTCGGCTCGTTCGCGGCCTACGGCGTGCTGATCTACGCCTCCCAGGTCGCCATCGGCGCCCTCGCGGCCCTGCTGATCCTGCTGATCCTGCGGCCGCTGTTCCACACACCGGACTCCTTCGGCCTGCTGCTGTTCGCCGGCTGGGCCGGTGGCTTCGGCTCCGCCGCCGCCGTGGGCGACGCCTACGCGGCCAACGCCCGCGAGTACGCCGGCCTGGCCTCCATCCCCGAGGACCTGCGCACGGGCGTGCTCGGCCAGGTCGCCGAGCGCCCCGTGATCGGCCGCCACACCTCCTCCGCCGCCTCCGTGGAGTCCCTGGCCCTCCAGGTGGGCATCGTCGCCATGTTCGGCGCCGCCGCCTACGGCCTGGTTGACCTGGTTCCAGGGCGTGTGGCCCTCCATCGTGGGCCCGGAGGGCTCCAAGCTGATGATCCCCGCCTTCGCGGTGGCGTTCGTGCTGGGCATCATCGGCCGTCTGCTGTTCCAGGTCACGGAGACCGCCACGTTCCTGGACTCGGCGTCCCTGAACTCCGTCTCCGGCACCGCCACCGACATCCTGATCGTCTGCGGCATCGCCTCGATCGCCCCGAAGGTGATCCTGGACTACTGGCAGCCGCTGCTGATCCTGTTCGTCGTGGGCCTCGCGCTCGCCGTCCTCCTCGGCCTGGTCGTGGCCCCGCACGTCATGACCGAGTCCTGGTTCGAGAAGCAGATGTTCACCTGGGGCTGGGCCACCGGCGCCGTCGCCACCGGCGTGGCCATGCTGCGCATCGTGGACCCGAAGCTGAAGTCCGGCACCATGGACCAGTTCGGCGTGGCCTACATCCCGGTGGTGCCCGTCGAGATCGCGGCCGTGTCCTTCGTGCCGCTGCTGATCATCGCCGGCCTCTCGTGGGCCGTGGAGGGCATCTGGGACGCCATCGCGGTGGCGGCCATCATCGCCGCCGTGTTCCTGGTCCGCTCGGACCCGGCCCGGAAGGCGGCCGTCCCCGCCTGAGCGGCCCCCGCCGCCCCGGCACGACGCCGGGCCCGTCC
>NZ_JAKRNH010000013.1:0-34895 GCF_022346985.1 Micrococcus sp. ACRRV | reverse complement strand
ACCTCTCCCCCGCCCCGGAGGACACGATCGGCCGCGTGTTCGCGCGCGCGGTCGCCCGCTCCCCGCAGGCCGTCGCGCTGCGCTTCGAGGACCGCGACTGGACCTACGCCCAGCTGCGGGACGGAGCGCACCGCGTGGCCCGCCGCCTCCAGGGCACCGGCCTGCCGGCCGGCACCCGGGTGGCCGCCTACGCCACCAACTCGGACGCCTACGCGCTGCTCTTCCTGGCCTGCGTCACGGCCGGCTACGTGCACGTACCCGTGAACTTGGCGCTCAAGGGCGGCGAGCTCGCCCACGCCCTCGAGGACTCCGGCGCGGAGCTGCTCGTGGCCGACGCCGGCATGCTCGAGCGCGTCGACCAGGTCCGGGCCGAGGGCCGCGCGTCGGCTCTGCGGCACGTGTGGACCATGCTCCCCGCCGGCCACGCCGAGCCCTCCGTGCTGGAGACCGCCCAGGACGAGGCGCTGGATTCCGCCGCCCCGGAGGCGGAGGTGTCGGCCACCGACCTGGCCCAGCTGCTCTACACCTCCGGCACCACCTCCACCCCCAAGGGCGCCATGATTTCCCACCGGGCGCTCGTGGCCGAGTACCTCTCCTCGATCATCGCGCTGGACTTCACGGCCGAGGACCGCCCCCTGGTGGCCATGCCGCTGTACCACTCGGCCGCGATGCACGTGTTCCTGCTCCCCTACCTGAGCCTCGGCGCCACCGTGCGCCTGCTGGCCGCCCCGGACATCCCCCGGATGCTCGAGCTGGTGGAGACCGAGCACATCGGCTCCCTGTTCCTGGCGCCCACCGTCTGGGTGCCGCTGGCGAACCATCCGGACCTCGCCACGCGCGACCTCTCCTCGCTGCGCAAGGCCCAGTACGGGGCCTCGATCATGCCGGTGACCGTGCTGCAGCGACTGCGCCAGAGCCAGCCGGGCATCGGCTTCTACAACTGCTTCGGCCAGTCCGAGCTGGGCCCGCTGTGCACCGTGCTGCGCCCCGAGGAGCACGACGCGCGGCCGGCCTCGTGCGGCCGCCCCGTGTTCCACGTGGAGGCGCGGGTGATGACAGCCGACGGCGCCCCCGCCGCGCCCGGCGAGCCCGGCGAGATCCAGTACCGCTCGCCGCAGCTGCTCTCCGGCTACTGGAACCGCCCGGATGCCACCGCGGACGCCTTCACCGACGACGGCTGGTTCCGCTCCGGCGACCAGGTCACCCAGGACGCGGCCGGCTACATCCAGGTGGTGGACCGCATCAAGGACGTCATCAACACGGGCGGCGTCCTGGTCGCCCCGCGGGAGGTCGAGGACGCGATCTATGAGCTCGACGAGGTGGCGGAGGTCGCCGTCATCGGCCTGCCGGACGAGCGCTGGATCGAGGCGGTGACCGCCGTCGTCGTGCTCAAGGAGGGCGCGGAGCTGACCGCGGAGACCGTGCGCACCCACGTGAAGGAGCGCCTGGCGGGCTTCAAGGTGCCCAAGCGCGTGGACTTCGTGGCGGAGCTGCCGCGGAACCAGTCGGGCAAGCTGCTCAAGCGCGCGCTGCGCGCCGAGCGGACGCAGGAGGCCGGGTGATGCGCAGGCAGAAGCCGACGTACGACGTCGTCACGCCCCTGGACGTGGACTACCTGGACGCGTTCGGGGAGGCCACGGAGGAGGACCGCGCGCACTGGGACCGCGCCCGTGCCTACGGCCGGGAGGTGCTCGAGCGGATCGACGGGCACTGGGACCGGGCGGAGTACCCGTTGGACCTGGTGGCGCGGGCGGGTGAGCTGGACCTGCTCACCGACGGGCTAGAGGTGCCGGGGCACGCGGTGATGTCCCCGTTGGCCGCGGGCCTGGTGGCGATGGAGATCTCCCTGGCGGACGGATCGATGGCCGCGGCTGCGGCCGTGCAGGGTGGGCTCGTGCTGCGCGCCCTGGTGCACTGCGCGAGCCCGGAGCAGCAGGAGCGGTACCTCGAGCCGGTGGCGCGCGGCACGCTGCCGGGCGGGTTCGCGCTCACGGAGC
Organism: Micrococcus sp. ACRRV; assembly: GCF_022346985.1. Classification (NCBI taxonomy): domain Bacteria; kingdom Bacillati; phylum Actinomycetota; class Actinomycetes; order Micrococcales; family Micrococcaceae; genus Micrococcus; species Micrococcus sp. ACRRV. The sequence goes on along the minus strand of NZ_JAKRNH010000013.1, from coordinate 32,898 downwards.
CGTTGCACGGTTCGGACTCGGTGTCCCTCGAGACGTCCGCGCGGCCCGACGGCGCCGGCGGCTGGGTGCTGAACGGCGCCAAGAAGTGGATCGGCAACGGGGCCGCCGGGGGCATCACGATCGTGTGGGCCCGGGACACCGAGGACGGCCAGGTCAAGGGCTTCGTGGTGGAGCAGTCCACGCCCGGCTACGAGGCCGAGGTGATCACGGGCAAGGGCGCGCTGCGGGCGATCCACCAGGCCGAGATCACGCTGACCGACGTGCGGGTGGGCGACGACGCGCGGCTGCCGGGCGTGGCGACGTTCAAGGACGCCGCGCGCGTGCTGGTGGCCACACGCGTGAACGTGGGCTGGTCCGCGCTGGGCCACGCGACCGCCATGTTCGAGGCCGCGCTGGCCTACGCCCGGCAGCGCGAGCAGTTCGGCAAGCCGCTGGGAGCGCACCAGATGGTGCAGGAACGGCTCGCGCAGATGCTGGACGAGGTGACCGCGATGCAGACCCGCTGCGTGGCCGTGGCCCGCCTGCAGGCGGCCGGGCGGCTGCGCGACGAGCAGGCCTCCCTGCTGAAGTACGCCTGCACGCGGGGCGCTCGACGGGTGGCGCAGATTGCCCGGGACATGCTCGGCGGCAACGGCATCCTCCTGGAGCACCGGGTGATGCGGCACTTCGCCGACGTCGAGGCGCTGCACACCTACGAGGGCACCGAGTCCGTGCAGGCGCTGATCCTCGGCCGGGACCTGACCGGGATGAGCGCGTTCGCGTGAGCCCCGGCCGGCCGCTCTCGTGGCCGGCACCCGCCCCCACCTTCCGAACCCCTAGGAGCTGACATGACCACCGCACCCACCCCTTCTTCCTCCGACGACGCCCCCGCCGTCCTCGTCGAGACGCGGCCCGGCGTCGTGCGGCTGACACTGAACCGGCCCGCGAAGGGCAACGCGCTCGGACTGACGATGGCGCGCGAGGTGCTGGCGGCGATCGCCGCGGCCGAGGCGGACGAGTCCGTGCACGTGCTCACGCTGACCGGCGCGGGGCGGATCTTCTGCGGCGGCGGGGACGTCCAGGCCATGGCCGCCTCCCCCGCCGGGCCGGAGCGGCGCGCGATGATCCAGGAACTCGGCGAGGCGGCGGGCGAGGTCGCGGTGGCGCTGACGGGCTCTCGCCTGCTGGTGCTGGCCGGCGTCAACGGGACGGCCGCCGGGGCGGGGCTCGGGCTCATGCTGGGCGGCGACGTCGTGCTGGTGCGCGAGGACGCGCAGCTGGTGACGGCGTTCTCCGCGCTCGGGATGACGCCGGACACGGGCGTGTCCTACTGGCTGCCGCGGGTGCTCGGGCCGGTGCGCGCGACGCAGCTGCTGCTCGGCGGGCGGCGCCTGAACGGGGCCGAGGCCGTCGCGTGGGGTCTGGCGACCGAGGCGGTGGCCGGCGACGCGTTCGCGGCACGTCTGGCGGCGCTCGAGGACGAGCTGGTGGCCGGTCCGGCACACACCTATGGGCCGACCAAGGCGCTGGCGCGCGGGGCCGACGTCGAGGCGCTGCGCGCACATGTGCGGCAGGAGGCGGCGTCGATCGCGGCGGCGTCCGAGCACCCGGAGGCCGTGCGGCGGGTGGAGGCGTTCGCGGGCCGGTGAGGGGCGGGCGACAGCCCGGGCCGTGAGCGGCCAGGCCGGCGGCACGTGTTCAGCGGGCCGACCCCGGTCAGGTCCGCGAGGGCGTAGAGATCACTTGAACATCTTCAGGACGTCACCCAGGCCGACCGTGGTGCGCCGGTAGACGGCGTTGTAGGCGGCGCGCTTCGGATCGCGCAGCCAGCCCATCCCCTTGCGGCCGTAGCCGGGGATGACCTTGCGCTTGATCGCACGCTTGGCGCGGCCCGTGGTGCGGGCCTTGATGGACTTCTTCAGGCTGGGCTTGCGGAGACCAATCTTCATGGGGCGAGCGTACTGGGTGGGGTGGACGGGGTGAGGGGGTCAGCGCCTCGCCAGGGCCTGCCCCTGGCAGGGCTGTCAGGCAGTCCTGTCGTCCTCCTGGACGGTGCGCAGGAACCATTCCAGCGCGTCGAGGAACGCCTCCTGCGCCGCGGCCGGCCGAAGGGTCTGCGGCTTGATGCTCGGGCGTCGGCGGAGAGACTCAGGGCCGAATTCCAGCCCGGGGATGAGATTCAGACGTCCCCGGAATTCGTCGAGAAGCGTCTCGTCCGTGAAGGGAGCCCACTTCGCCAGATGATAGAAGACGACCTCGACGCCGTACGTCGGGTACAGGATCACCGGCCAGATGGCGCGTGCTGACGTGCGCGGGACGACCAAGAAACAACCGCCGGCGGCATTGTCCGCGAATTCCGCCCGGCCGCCGCGCTCGACCCAGCCTCGTTGGACCTCGATCAGTGCGCGGGCCGATTCGGAATCGTTGTGGTCGTGCAGTCGGTCGACCCAGCGGTCCCGGAGCGCAGGGTCGTTGCCCGGGGCGGCGAGCGACCGGGGGTCGGTCAGGTCGACATCGACGTCGATGAGCTCGGCGAGCTGCTCCGCCACCAGCCGCTGGCCGCCGTCGGCACGTCCGTCCTCGGAGAAGCGCACGCCTTCGGCCGCGAGGACGTCGTGGGGATCGTCCGTGCGGTGGACGTCGGTCCACCGGAAGGACGGAGAGACGGTGCCTCCCGCCTGGAGCACACGATGAGCGTGCGGCAGGGCCGTCCGTGCGAGGTAGGTCCCCACGGGGACCGGATGGCTTCCGATCAGCCGTGCGAGTTCGCCGTAGGAGGTCCAGGACCCGGCGGGAATGGCCTCGACGGCATCCGACAGCGTCTGCCAGGCCGTGTGAGCGACTCCGGAGGCGGCCTCGGCTGAGGGCCCCGGCCAGATACCGACGATCCGGTCCGCCAGCCGCTCGGCGCGAGCACGGATCTGCGCGGGACCCCATACCGGCTCAGCGGAGATCTCCTGGTTCATGCGGATGCCGCTCTTGGCCAGCTCCGCACGCTTGACCGCGAAGGGCCCGTTGCTCAGCTCGCTGTTGTACCCGGTGAGGGTGAGGTTGCCCAAGGTGTGGAGGAGTTCGGTGTGCACCTCTCGAAGATCCTGGTGCGCCTCGAGCTGGTCGGCCAGAGCGCGCTCCCACTCCTCCGTGAGGGTCTGCGGCATGACGTGCTCGATGGTCGCGCTGTCGAGGTCCACCGGCTCCTTGCTGCCGTAGGACTCCTCGATCCACCGGAGGATCAGCTTCCGGTGGGCCGCCCGGCCCGTCGTGTAGAAGGGTGCCGTCATCACGGCCTGGCGGATCTGATCGTCGGAGGCGAAGTGCTTCCGTCCGCTGGAGAGGAATCGCTGCAGGGCATCCGCCGGATCGTCCTGACCCTGGATGTCGGCCGTGGCCGCGAGCAAGGTGGTGTTGAGACCGTCGGAGTAGCGGCCGAAGACGAGACGTCGGACCAGGTACGACTCGAGGTAGAGGAGCGCACGGGCCAGTTCGTCCGAGTCAATGTCCCCCAAGGACCGGCGCTCCATCAGGTGCAATGTGATCGGGAACGTCGTCGTCGTGCGCCAGGCGCGCAGGCGCGCCAAGCGGAACCGCACTGCGGCGTCCTTCTCCTTCTCCGGGCGGAGCATCACGTCGTAGAGACGCCCCAACGCCAGGAACCGCTCGACTTCCGCCCTGACCTGCGACTCGTCCTGCAGGCCACGCATGCGTCGCTGCTGGCCCGCGTAGATCTCCGTTTGGCGGACCTTGGGATCCTGTTGCACCAGGTCAAGCCAGAACAGGGTCTCCAGTTCCTCATTGGAGAGCAGGTTCTGCAACGGGAGCCACAGGGTGGTGTAGACCTCATCCGCCCGTGTGGGCAGCTGCATGAACAGGTAGTTCCTGAGCAGGTCGCCCTGGGTGAGCTTGAGGCCGGTGTTGTTCAGCGACTCGAAGATGCGGTGGGCGTTGTCGTTCTCCCCGGTGGTCACGGACACGATCGACAGGCCGGCGACGACGGCGGACTCGACCTCCGCCAAGGTCAGCGGCTCCTCTTCACCGTCAGCAGACGGTTGACTCAACCCGAGCAGCTTCGTCAGGAAGAACTGGTGGGCTTCGCTGATCCTGGAGCCTTCGGCAGCATCCGGGGCGTGCTCGATCCGTCCGCGGTAGGCGCCGCGGTCGGCCTGGGTGGGCAGGACCTTGTAGCGGAGATCGCCGTCCTCCCACTTGTTGACCAGGTACTTCTCATTGACCCGATCGGCGTGCATGGGGCCTTCGTGCTCAGCCCGGTGGTCGCGGACAGCGGCGAGGAGGAGCGTCAGCGTCGTCAGCCGCTGCTGCCCGTCCACCACGAGCCACCGCTGGACGCCGCCGGGCCCGTTGTCCCGGAAGCCGGCGAGAACGAGGGAGCCGATGAAGTGGGTCGCCGAAGGGTTGTCCCGCCGGTGGTCGGCGATGTCCACGACGTCCTCCCACAGTCGCTGCCACTGCGGGCGACCCCAGGAGTACGTCCGCTGATAGAGCGGGACCGTGTACTGGTAGGAGCCCCCGAGGAGTTCCTGAAGGGTGACTTCACGCGCGGTGACCATGCAAGGCAGTCTACGAAGCCAGGGGCGCTCGCTGAGGAAAGACGATCGGTCCAACCGGGTCCACGGCCAGACCCAGAGCGAGCGGGCCCAGACAGTGACACGGGCGTGAACGTGCCCGGCACCACACAGCCGATCGTTGTGTGGCAGTATCACGCGAGAACGCCTAACGGCCAGGGGAGCCGACACCGTGAGGCGCGTCGTCCTGACCATCGCCGCTCCGGCTGAGGCCAAGCGGGGAAAAGCGAGGAGCGTGACGCCGTGAAGCGTGCAGTGGCCCTATCGGATCGCGGCAGTGGCGATCCGACCGCCCGATCCACGTCACCTCTCTCCGACTACCAAGCCAAGTACTTCGCCCACGAGCTGCAGCGCAGCTACGCGAACGATCACGTCGGAAAACTGGCCGGGCTGCTGTTCGACGCACAGGTCGACCCCAAACCACATCAGATCGATGCGGCGCTTTTTGCACTCCAGACGCCGTTCCTGCCGGGTGTGATACTGGCGGACGAGGTCGGCCTGGGCAAGACGATCGAGGCGGGCATCGTCATCTCCCAGTACTGGGCTGAACGCAAGCGCCGCATCCTGATCATCGCTCCCTCGAGCCTGCGTCAGCAGTGGAAGCAGGAGCTGTACGAGAAGTTCCTCATCCCGTCCTCGATCCTCGACGCCAAGTCGAAGCACGCATTGCTCACGACGGCCGACACCCGTTCTACTGAGGTCCTCATCTGCTCGTACGAATTCGTGCTGCGGCACGAGACCTCACTCCTGAAACCGTGGGATCTGGTGGTGGCTGACGAAGCGCACCGCCTGCGCAGCTTCTGGAACGGGAAGGCGAAGATGGCCGAGGCCGTCTCGCACGTCGCCCGCAGCGCCCACAAAACCGTTCTGCTCACAGCAACGCCGCTGCAGAACAAGCTCGAGGAGCTGTACGGTCTGGTGTCGATCTTCGACCCAGACTACTTCTACTCTCTCGACGCGTTCCGCGAGCGGTACATCAAGAACCGCGACCTGACGGGCGACGACGATCTGGTCGAACGTGTGGCCGCGATCTCCAAGCGCACGCTCCGCAAGGACGCCAATAAGTACATCCGGTTCACCGAGCGCATGCCGATCACGGTGGAGTTCACCCCGTCACCCGACGAGGAGCGCCTCTACGACCTCGTGAACGACTATCTGCAGCGCGACGAGCTGTTCGCTTTCGCGGGATCGCAGCGTCACCTGTCGGCTCTCATCATCCGCAAGCGTCTCGGTTCCTCGACGTATGCCGTTGCGAGCACCTTGGAGAACATCGCGAACCGTCTCGCGGACGAGGTGGCCGCGGGCAAGCTCCGTGACAATCGCGGCGGACTGTTCCTGGCCGACTTCGAGACCGGTGACGAACTCGAGGAAGAGATCCTCGAGGAAGCCGAGGAGACGACGGCTTCGGCATCGAGTGTGCAGCTCGACGAAGAGACCCTCAAGCGTATGCGCGCCGAGGTGGAGGAGCTTCGCGAGTACGCGGCGCTGGCGCGGTCGATCACTGACAATCAAAAGGCCGTCAAGCTGGGTGAAGCGCTCGACATGGGCTTCGAGCGACTCCGCGAGCTGGGTGCCGCCGAGAAGGCGATCATCTTCACTGACTCGACGAAGACACAGGAATACATCGCCCGCACGCTGGCCGGCGCTGGTCGCGGTGAGGGCGTCGTGCTGTTCAACGGCTCAAACACGTCGCCTGAGCAGACGGCGATCTACCAGGCGTGGCTGACGGCCAACAAGGATAGCGACCTGATCACGGGCATCCCAGCGGTCGATCGCCGGAAGGCGCTCGTGGACTACTTCCGCGAGCACGGCACGATCATGATCGCGACCGAGGCAGCGGCGGAGGGTATCAACCTGCAGTTCTGCTCGATGCTCGTCAACTATGACCTGCCGTGGAACCCGCAGCGCGTCGAGCAACGTATCGGCCGCGTGCACCGCTTCGGACAGAGGCACAACGTCGTCGTTGTGAACTTCAGCAACAAGGGCAACGTTGCTGAGCAGCGCATCCTCGAGCTGCTGACGAACAAGTTCCAGCTGTTCTCAAGTGTGTTCGGCGCGTCCGACGAGGTGCTTGGCGCGGTAGAGGACGGCCTCGACTTCGAGAAGCGGATCAGCGATATCCTCAACCGCTGCAAGACCGCCGGCGAGATCGACACGGCATTCAAACAGCTTGAGAATCAGTTCGCAGGCGAGATCTCGAAGGAGATGGCCAGCGCGAAGGCCAAGGTCTTCGACAACCTCGACCCGCATGTGCAGGATCGCCTCAAGGCGTATGACGAGCAGTCCGGTGACGTTCTCAACAAGTTCGAGCGCCTGCTTCTGGCGATCACCCGGCACGAACTGCGCAATGTCGCGACGTTCGAGGGCGACGGCCGCACGTTCGTGCTGAATCACGCGCCGACTGACGATGCGCCGACGGGCCGCTACTTCTTCAAGTCGAGTCCTCTCCCGAACGCCCACCAGTATCGCTACGCCAGTCCGCTTGCGCAGCACGTCACGGACACTGCCAAGGCGCACGAGACTCCCCAGCGCGAACTGACCTTCTCGCTTGGTAAGTCAACGAGGGTCAGCAACGCTGTCAAGGCGCTCGAGGGCAAGAGTGGCGAGCTGACGGTCAACCTACTGACCTTCACGATGCGAGCACGCGACGAGGACATCTCCGAGTCGTACATGCTCGCCGGCGGCATGACCGACGACGGCCAGTACCTGGATGAGGAATACGTCGCCGACATCCTCGACCTCGCCTGCCAAGGCGTGGGTGAGCGACCGGTCAAGGTCGATATCTCCAGGGTCGAGCCACATCTCGAGGCGCGGCTCGGTGAGCTGGAGAAAGAGGTCCAGGGGCGCAACTCCCGCTACTACGACCAGCAGGAGGAACTGCTCTACCGCAATCAGCAGGATCGCAAGGCCGAACATGAAGGCAAGATCCGTGAGTACCGCGCCAAGGAGAAGGAAGCCCGCAAGCTCGCCCGGCAGGCCGACGACCCGATGGAGCAGCTACGACTCAAGAAAGAGGCCCGGAAGTGGGAGCAGCGTGCCGAGGAGGCTGACGAGGACTTCCGGGACGCGCGCAAGAAGCTCCGGGCTGAGGCGGATAAGTACCTCGAGCTGATCGAGCAGTCGCTCCAGGGAACCCAGGAGACCGAGCACCTGTTCACGATCCGCTGGCGGGTTGTCACATAGACCGCGGGTCACTCACAAACCCGACGCAAATTGTTAAAATCATGAAAGAGAACCACGCGAATGACTGACGAGATCTACGAAACACCATCCACTACACCGAACTTTCAGACCGAGCTGGCAGCGCAGCTTGCCGATCTGATTCCCGAGGCAATCGCCGACGGCAAGGTGGATGTCGAGAAACTCAAGGAACTCCTCGACGGTGACGCGGCCGACAGCAGTGAACGGTTCGGACTGTTCTGGCCGGGCAAGAAGCGCGCCCTGCGCGCGGCGCAGGAGCCGACCACGGCGACGCTCAAGCCCGACTTCGAGAACTCGAAGGACTGGGACACGACGAAAAAAGTCTTCATCGAGGGTGACAACCTCGAGGTGCTCAAGATCCTTCAAAAGCACTACCACGCCAAAATCAAGCTGATCTACATCGACCCTCCGTACAACACCGGCAACGACTTCGTCTACCCGGACAACTACAAGGAGGGTCTCGACACCTACCTCGAATGGACGCGCCAGGTCAACGAGGAGGGCAAGAAGGTCACGACCAACGCCGAGACCGAGGGCCGCTACCACTCCAACTGGCTCAACATGATGTACCCGCGTCTCAAGCTCGCGCGGAATCTGCTAACTGATGACGGAGTCCTCTTCATCTCGATCGACGACAACGAGTTCGACAATCTGTCGCGACTGTGCAAGGAATTGTTTGGTGAGGACAACTTCTCGACCACGTTTATCCGACAAAAGAAGAAGAAGCCGTCGTTTCTGCACAGCAACGTTGGATCGATGACCGAATATGTCGTATGTGTGACGCGTAACAAGAATTTCACTTTCCCATTTTCGGTCGATACGACCACCGCAGGTAAGAAGTACCCTCTCAATAACGCTGGAAATTCGCTCGCTCGACTCACCTTCCCAGCCGGATCCGTTCGGTTTGCGATGGCCGATGGTGTCGTCGCTCCTCAGGACATGAGTGAAGGAAAAATCATCACTCGTCTCACCGATGAGCTCGTCATCGAGAACGGAGTGAACAAGAACGCGTTCACACTCGAGGGCGAGTGGCGCTACAGCCAAAGCCGCTTGGACGAAATCGTGGAGGCCGGCGAGCAAATTACGATCTCGAAGATTCCGTTCCGCCCGAACCATGTAAAGGTCGGCGGCGAAGTCAAGAAAATGCATAATCTCCTCACCCCCGATACCTACAAGGTGGGGACGAACGAAGACGGCACTGAAGAGGTCAGCAAGCTGCTCGGTGGCGACTACTTTGACAACCCGAAGCCGTCGAGCCTCGTTCGCGTGCTGACCCAGGCGGTAACTTATGACGACCCTCAAGCAATCGTGCTGGATTTCTTTGCGGGTTCGGGGACTACAGCTCACGCTGTGATGGCGCTTAACGCGGAGGACGGCGGTGCGCGACGCTCGATTGTCGTTCAGTTGCCCGAGCCGGTACTGGACGGCAGCGATGCCTTTAAAGCCGGCTACCGAACGATCAGCGAAATCTCTCGCGCTCGGATCAAGGCGGCGGCCGCAGCGCTCGAGGCATCTCGCGCTGGCCAGCTTGACGATGCTAAGGGCCCGCTGGATACCGGTTTTCGTGCTTACAGGCTCGCGGACACAAACTTCGTCAAGTGGCGCCTATCGAGCGACGTCGCGGAGGACGCGCTGCAGCAGCACCTGCTTAGCCTACGTGACAGCGCGACCGATGACGCGACTGCCGACGATCTGCTCACCGAGATCCTGCTCAAGCAGGGCTACTCGCTGACCGAGGCCGTTTCACCTGCCGAGGTTGCCGGCCTTGATGTACGGCTTGTTCGTGACACTGATGGCGACGTTGCTGTGGTGGCGTACCTGAACGAGCACGTCAAGCCGACGCTCGAACAGCTGCGTGCGCTCGTTGACAAATCTCCGACGCGGATCATCGTGCTCGAGGACGCCTTCCAGGGCGATGACGAACTCAAGACCAACCTAGCCCAGCTCGCGAAGAGCAAGGGCATTGAGCTCTGGACGGCGTGATGAGCAGCGGGTTCAAGTTCGACGCCAGCCAGCCCTACCAGCTCGACGCGATCAAGTCGGTCGTCGATCTGTTCGATGGTCAGCCGAAGGACGCCGAGAAGCTGGAGACGACGCTACGCAGCCAGGTGGCCGCGCTCGACGAGACGGAGAACGCCGCGCTCGACCTCGACCTCTCGCAAGAGGTCGGCGCCGTCGGGAACCGGCTGGTACTCGACCGCGACACGATGCTTGCCAACTTGCAGCGTGTGCAGGACAAGAACGGCCTCGAGGTCGCCTCGAAGCTCTTCGACGACTCTGCGCTCGACTTTGACATCGAGATGGAGACGGGTACAGGTAAGACGTACGTGTACCTCCGCACCATCTTCGAGCTGGCCGCACAGTACAACTTCACGAAGTTCGTCATCCTGGTGCCGAGCGTCGCGATCCGCGAGGGCGTGAACACGAGCATCCGGCTCATGCGTTCGCACTTTGAAGATCTGTACAGGAAGCGCAACATCACCTTCGACTCGTCCGTCTACAGCGGTAAAACGGCCGAGGAGGTGCAGTCGTTCGCGACGTCGACCAACGTGCAGATCATGGTCATGACGATCGACTCGATCCGTGGCAAAGCGAACACACGCATCATCCACCAGACGCGCGACAAGCTGAACGGTCTCAAGCCGATCGACTACCTGAAGGCCACGCATCCGGTCGTCATCATGGACGAGCCGCAGAACATGGAATCCCTGCTCTCTCAGTCGGCCGTGAGCGAGCTCGACCCCGTGTTCACACTGCGTTACAGCGCGACGCACAAGAAGCTCCGCAACGTCGTCTACCGGCTCGATCCGGTCGATGCGCACGACCTCGGCCTGGTGAAGCAGATCGTGGTCGCCGACGTGCAGCAGCAAGGTGCGGACGCGACGCCGTACATCAAGCTGGTCGAGGTCAAGAACGACAAAGGCTGGGTCGCCCGGCTGGAGCTGTCCTGCCGCAAGGCCGACGGTTCGCTCGAGCGGCGCGTGGTGAACGTCAAGCAGAACCAGGAGCTGTCCGATCCTCGCCTGACGAACAACGCGAACTACGACGGCTGGCGCGTCAACGAGATGAGCATCGAACCCGCGTACGTCGACCTGACACTGCATGGCTACTTGTACCAAGGTGAGAGCATCGGCGGATCGTCGGGTGCGATCTACAAGGAGATGATCCGCGAGACGATCAAGGAGCACTTGCGTAAGGAAACGCAGTTGCGCGCCAAGGGCATCAAAGTGCTCAGCCTGTTCTTCATCGACAAGGTGGAGAGCTTCCTCGGTAACGGCTCGAACAACAACGATGCAAACGGCCAGTTCGTGCAGTGGTTCGACGAGCTGTTCCGTGAAGAGCGTGCCAAGTCGCCGCAGTGGCAGGAGCTGCTTCCGCAAGATCCGGCCGAGCTGCGTCGCGGCTACTTCTCTGTCCTCAAGGGCAAGAAAGGCGTGGCAGATAAGTTCCAGGACACGTCCGGCACCACGAAGGCCGACGACGACGCGTACGAGCTGATCATGCAGGACAAGGAGCGTCTGCTCGATGAGAACGAGCCGACACGGTTCGTCTTCAGCCACTCTGCCCTGCGCGAAGGCTGGGACAACCCGAACGTCTTCCAGATCTGCACCCTGCGCGAAATGGGCGCTGAGACGGAACGCCGCCAGACACTCGGGCGTGGTCTCCGCCTGCCCGTTGCGAAGAGCTCAGGCGGCTATGAGCGCGTGGCCGATCGCGGCATCGCGACGCTGACGGTGGTGGCGAACGAGTCGTACAAGCAGTTCGCCGACGCACTCCAGAAGGAATACAAGACCGCGGGTGTCGAGATCGGCCGCGTGCGCAAGGCGGAGTTCTCGAAGATCCCGCTGCAGAACCCCGACGGATCGCTCACCGATGAAAACCTCGGCTACGAGGGCTCCGTGTCGATCTGGGAGCACTTGCTCGCACAGAAGTTCATCGATAAGGACGGCGTCGTGCAGCCGAAATTCCAGCCGAACACGCTCGATTTCAGCCTCAACTTGCCTGTCGACTTCTCGTGGGCCGAGCCGTTCGTCGTCGAGCTGGTCGGCCGCGCCAACATCGGCACGTATGTCAAGCCGAAGAGCAAGCGACACTCGCGCAAGCTCAACAAGGAGCTGTTCGCGAACCCGGAGTTCGAGAGGTTCTGGGAGACGATCAGCCGCAGGACCACGTACCGCGTCGAGGTGGAGCGCGACAAGATCATCGAGAACTCGGTCAAGGCGATCAAAGAGGCACCAGACATCGAACCGCTACGCATCCAGGTCACCCGCGCGGGCGTGAAGGTGCTCCGCGGTGGCGCGAAGGGTCAGGAACTCGGGTCACGTCAGCAGGAACTCCGAGGCAGCTACGACCTGCCCGACATCATCGGCGAGCTACAGGCGGCCACGTCTCTCACTCGCAAGACCATTGTCGACATCCTCGTCGGCAGTGGCCGGCTGGACGAGTTCATCGCGAACCCGAACGACTTCATTGCCATGGCCAGGCGCCTCATGCAGACCGAGCTCGCGAAGCTCGTCGTCGACGGCGTTCAGTACGAGAAGATCGCCGGCTCCGTCTACGAGCTGCGTGAACTGCGCAAGGACGGCGAAGAGGAGAAGGAGCGTTTCCTCGACCAGATGTACAAGCTGGAGAACGCAGACAAGTCGAACTTCGACTACGTCGTCTACGACTCCGACCCCGAACGCCAGTTCGCGGAACTGCTCGACGGCCGCGAGGACATCAAGTTCTTCATGAAGCTGCCTGACAAGTTCAAGATCGACACCCCCGTTGGGCCGTACAACCCGGACTGGGCGATCGTGAAACATGAAGACGGCGAAGAACGGGTGTACATGATCCGAGAGACGAAGAGCACGGAGGACGAGATCAAGCGCCGGCCGACGGAGAACGCCAAGATCAAGTCTGCTGAGAAGCATTTCGAGGCCATCAGCGTGCCGAACTACGCGGTGTCGGTGCCTGGCAGCTGGAGGCTGTGACGTCTCGCCCAGGAGCCTTGCCACGGTCAACTTCGGCAGCGCCATGTGCTCGCCCGCGGTCTCGTTGGAGGCCTTGGGCGAAGCGGCGGATCGGGACCTCGAAGATGCCCCGCGGGTCGTACAGTAAGGCGAGGTGCGACGGAAGAGCCGGCCCGTGCGGTCCGCGATCACGCTGGGCAGCGTGGCCGGCAGGCCGTCTTAGCCAGCTCCCGCATGGCCTCCCAATGGGGGCATGAGCTCCTCCACGCGCCGAAGGATTGTCGGCGGGAGCACCACCATGCCGTACTGGTTCGGCTTGTAGACCCCGCGCAACTGGTCCGCGATCCCCCAGACGAAGTCGGTGAGCGAGGCGGGGGTGGTGAAAGTCCGGAGCTGACATGGGGGATTTCGGCGAGCAGGGTGGAGCTGGCTGCAGCGTTCCACGGGAGCACCACATGGTGGAGCCTGGGTATCAACGGGTTCAACTGCCCCGGGGCCTCGGGTCTCCCGGCCACCCCTGGACAAGCAGAAACCCCGGCGATATGGCCTGGGCCAGGGATCGTTCCGGGGTCTTCGCCCGCAGATTCAGCACGCGGCGGCCTGAGGCCTGGCAGCTGAGTGAGCCGCCCCCGGAATGGAGGGGCCGGCATCCGCCCCCCGTCACCCCTCCGACGCAGCCGCCTCCCTGCGGCCCCACATCTCGTCGGCGATGACGAGCATCCGCTCCCCCAGCGCCACTACCTGCGCGAGCGCATCCTCCGGGTCGGAAAGAGGCGTGCTGTAGATGCCCACGTAATCACCCACGTATCCGCGCGCCTGGTAGGGGAAGTCGGTCCCGTAGAGCTTCTGCATCTTCGACGCTCCGCCATGACGAGAGATCGAGAAGCGCCCCTCGGACTCCAGAGCCACCGCCGCCTGCCATGCTTGGCGGAGCGCCTCCCCCATGCACGCGGCGGCGGGGCCCGGCTCCTGCTCCTCCGGAGAGATCGTGAACCCGACCTTCGCCTGGAACTGCGGAGGAACAGCCGCTCCGGTGCGCTCCACCTGGCCGAACACCCACCCGTCCGTCGCGGTGATGTTCAGGCACGGCCAGTTACGCCCCGTCGTCCCAGCCTCGACCTTCAATCGCTCGTGCTTGACGGGCAGCAACACATGGAGCGCTCGACGCGTGACCGCCTTGGCCCCCGGATCGGAAGCCATGACTCGGACGTCCCGCTCGAGACGAGCCACCAACGGGTTCACGCCCATGAGACGGCCCAGCAGGTCCGACCACGTCACAACGGCCCAGTCACGCTGCTTCGTGGTCGCCTCCCGCACGTCCGGAGCGGCCGCGTCAGGGACGACCATGACTCGGCATGCCCCCTCGGCCAAGGCGGCGTAGCGGCCCAGCTGCTCGGCTGTGGCCTGGTGGTCCACCTTCACTTCCACGATGACTTCCTGCCCGGACACCGTGCGGAACCGCTGGTCGATGCGCTGGTCCTCGCATATGAAAGTGGCGGGATCCGCTGGATCCAGAGAGAACCCGGTCAGTTCGCTCAGAGCGCGGGAGTACTCCTCTGGATGGGCGGCGCCCAGGGCCGTCAGGAGCCGGGTGGCGAGGGTCTCACTGGACCAGATCAGCGGATTCTCCGGGGTCGGAGTGGGCATGGCGCTCTCCCTTTCTTTGGTGGACGAGTATGAGACGAGGACACGGTGAATGGCGCTGTGGGCCGGGGTCGGCCGGCAGCCCTTCGCCGCTTCTGCCGGTGGCCTGTCCCTAAAATGAGGGCGCCCTGCGCCCGACTGATGAGCACCTCGATCGTCTCCGCCGCCGTCAGCTTCTGCGTGCCGGCCGCCAGGCCGCCGCCAAGCTGCACGATTGGGGCGTAACGGGTCACGGGGTCGTCCTCCTCGAAGGTCAGGTGATCGCTCGGCTCGGCTCCTTGGTGCGCACGCGCGCGGTCTTCGGCGTTGGCGACGGCGAGCATCGGCTCCACCGGATCGCCTGAGGCGAGGGGCCGTCGTCGGGCCCGCCCGGTCGGGGCACTCCCGCGGCCCCCGTCTACCGATCAGTACTCGAGCTGCGCCATCCGGGACATCAAGGCGTTCTCGAGGTTGTGGGAGATCCCATGGATGTCGAGACCGTCCATGTCGATGAGATCGGCGGCGTCGAGGTGGATCACGCTCGTGTCCCGTGACGATCCGCCGGTGCTGGAGTAGCGCGTCACACAGATCTCCGCGCGAATCCTTTCGAGAATGGAGGCGCCGTCGTCATCCTCAGCCTCGCTGTCGATGGCCTGGAGTAGCTCGCCCCTCGTCAGACAGTCGCTCAGGTCCACCGCGATGCCGAACCACGCGCATGCGGTGACCTCCTGCTGACGCCACCAGTCATCGGGACGCTCCCCCTCGGGGTGGACTCTCATGACGCCTCCGCAGAAGTCGGGCGCGACGTCGTCCAGCTCCATGGCGTAGGGGAACCGGTGGAGGTTGAAGTACACCTCGGGGGCGTCCTGCCGGTCGGAAGCACTCAGGCACCACTGCGCGAGCTTGTCCTTCGCCAACTCTCGGAGCCACGAGAGGGGTGCGGAATAGGCGAGCACTTCCTTCGGAACCCGGCGGCTCATGAGCAGCTCCTCCTGTGAGGGGGAGCAGGCAGGGACGAGCTCGTACGGGAGGTAGGTGACGGGGTGCTCGACACTCACCTCCACACCGTGCCGAGCCCGGGCCCCGAGCATGTTCAGCAGGAAGACCCCGACATGACGCCACGCTGCCGGCGGCAGGTCGAGATCCCGCAGCCGCACCAGCTCGTGGACATCACCGCCGGTCAAACCGTGGTTGCGCTTGCTGAAGTGGCTGACGGAGGCCTCCACGTACACCTTCGAGGCGAACTCATGCGACCCTCGCTCGAGCTGGGCGACGATCTCCCGCCGAGCCTCGTCGATGTCCTCCTCCTCGAAGACGGCGTAGGTCTCGGCGAGGGCGACGGCCCACACTTCCGACGGATCGCCCTCGTCCTCATCCCCCAAGACGTAGTCGGCGATGCAGAAGGCCAGACCCGACGTCAGCTGGTGCGGCGTCCAGTCGAAGTCCTCGCTCGTCAGCACGAGGCGCGGGACGGCCGGCCGGCCCACTCGGTCGCACTGGGGCGTCATCAGGTCCTCGACCCACCTGGCCAGACGCGCCCGGGCGACGGCCCGAGCATCGTCCAGAGAGGCCCGATCCATGGTGAACTCCGACTGCGCGGAAAACAGCTGACGTTGTTGCTGGAGATTCCACATGATTCGCCACACCCTTCTGATCTTCGGCCCATTTCACGCCGAGGGTGAGCATAACCTGTCCCCGCCACGGGCGCCGAGAAGGGTCAAATGCGCAGAAGATTCCGACCCCGGTGCGGGGCCATGACCGCCTCCATGCGGCGCAGGATGGTGAGCGGAAGGACGAGCGTGCCGTACTGATTCGGCTTGAACACGCCCCGGAGCTGATCCGCGATCCCCCACACGAAGTTCGAGAGGTTCTGGGGAGAGCGGTGGGGCGCCGAGGCAGCGCCGCGCGTGGCGGGGGTGGTCATGGGGTCCTTCGAATGGTGGGGGCGGGCCGCTGGACGGGACCCATTCCGACCCCGCAGCGACCCGACAGGGCGACGGATCATACACAACCACACTTGCCTATACTCTGCGCGCGCGAGTACGCTCGCGTGTGGTAGCTAGGGCTGAGACAGTGCCCCGAGCACCAATTCGAGAGGCCCGCGCTTGCGTGGGCCTCTGCGCTTGCCTGCAGTGTCCGCTGTGCCCTGCACAATGGTCAGATGCTGCTGGCGTACATCGACGAGATCGGCGAGCCGGGCGCCTACGTCGGCCCGGACCATCCTCGCTTCCGGACAAGCCCAGCCTTCGGTTATGCCGGATTCGTCATGCCGGAGTCTGCCGCACGAGGCTTTGGAGCGAAGTTCACCGCACTGAAGCGTCAGCTGTTCGCCTCGGAGATCGACCGAGCGAAACACCCCGGACGGTGGGAGTTCAAGGGGGCCAATCTGTTCCGGCCGGATACCCCCGCGCGCTTTCCGCAGCAGCTCCGCGTGTTCGATGCGCTCGTGCGGTCCGTCGTCGCCGACCACGCCGGCAAGCTGTTCTACTACGCCGACGAGAAGCAGCGTGGGACGCCCAAGCAGATCGGCCTCGACGTCGAGAAACGCGAAGCCGACGCCATGCGAGAGACTCTGAACCGTCTGGCCCGCCATGCCCACCATCACGGACATAACCTCATGGTGATCATCGATCAAATCAATGAGAAGACGCGAGTCGAACGCGTTGCATCGATGTATGCCCACATCTTCAGCCGAGCCGGCGACTTTCCGGAGATGCGGTGCATCGTGGAACCGCCCATGCACGTGGACAGTTCGCTGAGCTCCAACGTGCAGTTCGCCGACTGGGTCGCCGCCGCCGTCACACGCGCTGTCGATCACCAGCTCAACGACTCGTCCAAGTACGCCTGGGTCACCGACCCCCAGCGGCTGGCATCCATGAGGGGCAGCTTCACCTACGAGTCCAAACTGCACCTGTGGAACCGCGGCGTGCAGGACTTCAACCACTCTGAGCTGTTCCACCGCGAACGGCGACTTGCCCCGACCCCGTATGGACAGCTTCTGGGGGCCGCGGTGGACCCCGCGGCGGCGGAGAAGATGGCGAAGATCTGGCGCGCGGGACGCTAAGACCTGGCGCCGTTGCTAGAGATCGCCCCGCCCCTGCTTCAGGCGGAACACAGCCCCGCATATTCTGGTCCTCCGCAGGCTGCGGAGGACCAGAATATGCGGGCGGCGGGTAGACCACCTGGCGGCACCGTTGCCGACGCGCTCATTCAACGCGCCGGGCATGGCCGGGCGTCACTGGGACAGGTTGTCGATCGCATACTGCGCCTGGTCGGGCGTGAACTCTTCGCCGTACTCCGAAACCAGTTGGTCGTAGATCGCAGACGGCGACATGTCCATCATCTCCTGATAGCTCTTCGCTTTGGCCAGCGCATTGGCATTCCAGTCCACGTCCGTCATATTGTCGATCGCGTACTGCGCCGCTTCCGGTGAGAACTGCTCACCGTACTCGGAGACCAGCTGGCCATAGATGCCCATCTTGGACATGTCCATGTTCTCTTCGTAGCTGTACGCCTTGCGAAGCGCCGACTGGTACTCCATCGGCACACCCCCGCCCTCATGCTCGGTTGCCGCTTCCGTCTCCTCCGAGAGCGTCGGCGTGGGCTCAGGGGTCGGCGTGGGCTCCGATGTAGGAGCAGACCCCGCAGTAGGGGTCGAGGTCGACGTTGCAGCCGGCGTGGAGGATGCGCCCGCGGACGCGCCGTCCACCTCCAGCGCCGCATACTCCGGGATGCGGTTAATGATGGGCGTCATGTTCTCAACGAACCTGTCGAGTTCCTCACCGGGCTGGTAGCAGTCGGTGGCTGCACCGGTCACAGACTGCACGATGTCCTGCATTGGCATCGTGTAACTGCCTCCGCCCGACTTCACAATGCGCTGGATCTCCTCAGGCTCGGCCATTAGACGGTCCAAGGTGTCGTGATACTTGGGATGGGCGACCGCGCGCAGCTGATCGCCCTGCTCCACCAACCCCGCCACGCGACGATCCCTATCGCTCATGACGAGGTCTGCCATGTAGAAGTCCACGCTGAAGTCCAGGACATCTAACGCCAGACCACCGCGGTTGCCGGCCAGCTGTTCGCACGTCTCGGTGGCCGTCAGCTGCATGGGGCTCTCCGAGGCGGCGGGCGTCGGCGACACCGCCGAAGAAGACGAGGACGATGAGGATCGGGAGCTAGACGGCCCCGGTCCCTCCTGACCGGAACAGCCGGTGGCCACGAGCAGGAGGGGCAGGACGAGGAGGAGTCGCTGAGCGCGCATGAGAAAACTCTCCGTAACTGATGTGCGAGCCTCGAACCAAGCGCTCGTGAGGCCGGAATGGGTGCCAGTGAGAGTCTGTCGAGGAAGGGTGCGAAGGCCCTCAACTGCATATTGTGCACAGCAACGCAACCATTGAGGGGACTGGTGCATGGGTAGGTGACAGTGTGTCTCACGCCGCGTGTGCGGTCGTGGGGTCCATGATCATCTCGTACTCGACCGGGGTCGACCGACCCAGCCGGTCCTGCCGGAGCCGCCGGTGATACGTCTTCTCGATCCACGTCACGATCGCCGTGCGTCACTCCTCCCGTGTGGCCCATTGCCGTCGATCGAGCACGTTCTTCTGCACGAGCGCGAAGAAGGACTCCATGGCCGCATTGTCCCCGGCCGAGCCGACCTGTCCCACCGAACCGAGCAGCCCGTGCCGGGTGAGAGCGTCCTGGAACACGTTCGCCCGGAACGGCGAGCCCCGGTCGGAGTGCACCACGCACCCGGCCACCACGCTCGTGCCTCCTCGCCGCACTCGGCTGACATGACCTCCCACGACGCCTCCGCCACCCCGATCGCCCGCCGCACGCTGCTGACCGCCGGGACGCTCGGCGTCGCCGCGGCGACGCTCGTCTCCGCCACCGTCGACACAGCGCGGGCCGCCCCCGGGCCCAACCCGTTCGCGCTGGGTGTCGCCTCGGGCGATCGGCAGCCGGACGGCTTCGCGATCTGGACGCGCCTGGACACCTGGCACCTCAACCAGGACGGGTTCGGCGGCGCGCCGCACCGGGCGTCACACATGCAGCCTGGGAACCGAAGAAGACTTCGGATTCGCCCTGCAGCCTCCCCTTTCCTTGGCCCCACACGGGTTGGATCCGAGAAAATGTGCGTATCCAGACGCATGCCAGGGCTCCATCGCCAAGCTCACCCATTCTTCCGAACAACTTTTCGGATGAATGGGTGGTCTGGAACCATGGAGGCATGGCCCAGCCCCACCCGTCCCCCCTGGTCCCCGTCGGCGAACGCGTCCGCGCCGCGCGCCGCGAGATGGGCCTGACCCAGCAGGAGCTCGCCGACCTGGCAGGGGTCTCGGACGCCACTGTCCGGCAGATCGAACACGGGACCGGCAAGGGCACCCTCGGCTCGCTGATGGCCGTTCTCGAGGTCCTGGGTCTGCACCTTGAGGTGAACGGGTGAGCACCCCGGACCTGAGCGGCCTCAAGCGGGTCACCACGGCGGACGTCTACAAGGCGCGCCACCTCGCCGGCACGCTGGAGCGGAACGCCCAGGGCGGCGTCGCCTTCGCCTACCAGCCCGGCTATGACGGGCCGCCGGTCGCCTCCACGCTCCCCGTCACGGACGCCGCCGTCACCGCACCCGGCGGCGGGCTGCCCACGTTCTTCTCCGGGCTGCTGCCGGAAGGCCACCGCCTCAGCGTGCTGCGATCCGCCGCCAAGACCTCCCTGGACGACGAGCTCACGCTCCTCCTCGCCATCGGCGCCGACGTCCCCGGGGACACACAGATCGTGCCCGGCGGCACCACCCCGCACGAGCCAGCGCCGCTCGCCGCGGAGAATCCCACAGACCTGGACTTCACCGCCCTGGCCGGCGTCGTCGACCGGACCGGACTGCCCGGGGTCCAGGCCAAGGCCTCCGCATCCATGGTCAACGTGCCGCTCACCCTCGCCGGTCGCAGCGCGCTGCTCAAGCTCGACCCCCCGGAGCACCCACACCTCGTCGAGAACGAGGCGCTGCACCTCACGGCCGCCGCACGCCTGGGCATTCCAGTCTCCGGTCACGCTGTCGTCACCGACCGGAAGGGGACCCCAGGACTGCTCGTGGGCCGCTTCGACCGCCGCCACCAGGAGGACGGCACGGTCCATCGCCTCGCCCTCGAAGACGGCGCCCAGGTGCTGGACGTCTACCCGGCACAGAAGTACAACGTCACCACCGAGGACCTGATCAGCGCCCTGGCGGCGCGAGCCGCCGCCAGGCCCGTGGCGGCCCGCAACCTCTACCTGCAGTTCCTCTTCGCGTGGCTGACCGGCAACGGCGACCTCCATGCCAAGAACGTCTCCGTGCTGCAGGGCCCCGATGGACGATGGCAGGTCTCCCCGGTCTACGACGTTCCCTGCACCGCTCTCTACCGGGACATGACCATGGCCCTGAGCGTGGACGGCCGCGTGAAGGACCTGCGCCGCCGGCACTGGGAAGCCCTGGCGGACGCGATCGGACTCCCCCAGCGCGCCGCGGACGCCGCCATGCGGAAGGCCCTGGCCGCCGCCGACCGCATCGACCTCAGCACACTGCCGTTCGAGGGATCACCCCTGCGCGGGGCGGAGCGCGAGCTGCGGCACCGGCGTGGCGAACTGCGGGACTGACCGCCCTGACCACTGCCCCGCGCTCCAGCCGTCACCCCTCCCCCGCCACCCTTCGTCCACCTCGCCCTCACGGCGAGCTACCGGCGGGTCACCTCCGGGTCACCTCCGCCGACCACACTCGGCTGACGTGACCTCCCACGACGCACCCTCGCATCCCGTCCCCGTCTCCGTCGCCCGCCGCACACTGCTGACCGCCGGGACGCTCGGCGTCGCCGCCGCCGCGCTGATCTCCACCCCCGCCGGCACGGCCCACGCCGCCACCGGCCCGAACCCCTTCACCCTCGGCGTGGCCTCGGGCGACCCGTGGCCGGACGGCTTCGTGATCTGGACGCGCCTGGCCACCATGCCCCTGAACCAGGACGGCTTCGGCGGCATGCCGGACGCCTCCTTCACCGTGGAGTGGCAGGTGTCCCGGCACGCGGACTTCCGCTCCACCGTCCGCACCGGCACCACGACGACGTCGCGCGCCCAGGGCTACGCCGTGCACGTCACCCTCACGGGCCTGCGCGCCGGCACGGAGTTCTTCTACCGCTTCCGCTGCAACGGGCACCTCTCCCGCACCGGCCGCGCCGTGACGGCCCCGGCGTTCGGCTCGATGCCCGGCCACCTCACCGCCACCGTGGCCTCCTGCGCCAACTGGGAGCACGGCTACTTCACCGCGTACCGCCACATGGCCGCCGAGCGCCCGGACCTGATGATCCACCTGGGCGACTACTACTACGAGATCATGCCGTACGGGTACCCGGTCTCCTCCGGCGTCCCCCGGGCGCACTTCAACGGGGAGTCCCGCACCCTGGCCCAGTACCGGGCCCGCATGGCGCAGTACAAGACGGACCCGGACCTGCAGGACGCCCACGCCGCCGCCCCCTGGCTCGTGATCTTCGACGACCACGAGGTGGAGAACAACTGGGCGGACATGACCCCGGAGCTCTGGGATCCCACCTTCCCCGCCCGCCGGGCCGCCGCGTTCCAGGCGTACTACGAGAACATGCCGCTCCGCGCGTCGTCCGTGCCCCGAGGCGTGGACATGCAGCTCTACCGCCGCATCCAGTGGGGTGACCTCGCCACCTTCCACCTCCTGGACACCCGCCAGTACCGGTCGGACCAGGCCAACCTGGACCTCGTCAAGGTCGTCGACGACGACGCCCGCGACCCGCGACGCTCCATCACCGGCGCGGCGCAGGAGCAGTGGCTGCGCGAGGGCTTCCAGACCTCCCGCGCCCGCTGGGACTTCGTCACCCAGCAGGTGCCGTTCGTGCAGTACGACCGAACCTCCGGCCCCCTGCTCTGGGGCGACATGGACTCCTGGGACGGCTACGTGGCCTCCCGCGAACGGGTGGTGGACGCGTGGGTCTCGGCGGGCGTGCGGAACCCGGTGGTGCTCACCGGCGACATCCACGAGTCGTTCGCCTCGGACGTGAAGCGGGACTTCAACGACCTCTCCTCGGCGCCGGTGGGCGTGGAGCTGATCACCACCTCGATCACCTCCGGCGGCAACGGCTCGGACTCCTCCGCCGACGCCCTGAAGTGGAACCCCCACATCAAGTTCAACAACGACCTGCGCGGCTACCTGCGCCTCGACGCCACCCCGGACCTCCTCGAGGCCCGCTTCCAGGTCGTGGACCAGGTCCGGTACCAGGGCGCGGCGGTCCGCACCCGGGCGACGTTCGGCGTCGGCGACGGCGAGCACCGCCTCCACGCGATCGCCTGAGCACCCGGCCGGGAGGACGGGCGGGGCCGCACCGACGCCGCACGGCTCGGCGCCGCCCCGCCCGTCCTCGCCGCTTGAGCGCCTTCTCCACGATCTCCGTCATGTACGGCGCCACGATCTCCCGGGAGATCCGCAGGTCCGCCACCAGGGTGCCGCGGACGACGACGCCGCCGCCACCGAGGCCGAGCGCCTCATCCGCGCCGCCGGGTTCGCGCCGGTGCGGCTCGGCGGGCTCGACGAGTCGATCCGCATGGAGGTCACCGGCGGGCTGCACCCGTTCGGCGGCCTGGACGGCACCCTGCCGACCACCGCGAACGTGGAGCAGCTGCGCGGCTGACCCTCCGGGGGCCGAAGGCCGGGGGCTCAGGCGAGCAGGCCCAGCTCCCGCATGAGCGCGCCGTGGCGCTCCAGCCCGGGGGCGAGCACCTCCGGGTTGGCGCGGAACCAGCCCAGGTGGGCCCGGCGCACCTCGGCGTCGGAGACCTCGGCCCCGCCCACGCGCCAGGCCGCACGCGGGGCCGTCTGAAGCCCGAGCGCGTCCACGACCTGCTCCTCGATCGGGGCGAGCACGTGGCCCAGCAGCAGCCGGTCCGGGGCGTGGACCTCCTTGTCCACGCCCAGTTCGGCCAGGACGGTCCGGGCCAGGGCCTCCAGCAGCGGGTTGTCCGGGTGGTTCACGGTGTGGAACCCGACCCCGCGCTCGGCGGCCACCGCGTCGGAGACCCGCACCGTGCCGAAGTGCTCCTCGCGGGCGCGCAGCCGCGCCACGGACTCCGCCGCGAGCCCGCGGAGCGCCTCCGCGGACAGCGGCAGGCGGGGCCCGGCGTCGTGGGCTCCGGCCTCCCCCGGGCCGCCCAGCGCCGCCGGCCACGGGATGAGCCCGGCCTCCGCGGCGGCCTCGGCCACGGTGCGCAGGTCGTGGTAGGGGACCACGGGCGGGTCCTCCCACGGGCGCGTGGGGTGGCGCAGGGTGACCAGCCACGGGAAGCGGGACGAGTCGTAGAGCGCGGGCACGCGGATGGACCGCGCCCCGGCCGGCAGCAGCGACTCCAGCTGGCCCAGGCCCAGGGGCAGCCCCTGGTAGTCGTCCCGGACGGGCTTGACCACCAGCACCGTGGTGCGCTTCAGCAGCGCGAGCAGGTGCGGCAGGTCGTCGGGGCCCAGCTCGAACATCGGGGGCACCCGCACCGAGGCCGGGGTGCCGCCCTCGGCGCGGCCGGGCTCGCCGCACAGCAGCAGGCGCGTGGCCTCCGCCTGGCAGCCGCCCATCACCGTGAGCAGCTCCCCCTCGGGCAACGGCTCCAGCCCGTAGAAGTGCGCGTAGTGGCGGCGCCGGCCCTCGTCCGCGGGCAGGTCCGACGACGGCGCCCGCTCGGCCGCCCCGCGCACCTGCACGCCCTCCTCGCCCGGCTCCGCGCCGGCCGTCCTCGTCTGATCGTCCATGGGCGTCTCCTCGCTCATCCCCATCCTCCCCACCAGGCCTCCAGGTCCACGTCGCGGGCGACCGGTGCCCAGCCCAGCCGCGCGGCCGGCACCCGCCACACGCGGGAGTCGCCCCCGCGGCGGGACCGCCACAGGGCCCGTGAGCAGGTCAGCACGGCCAGCACGGGCCGCTCGCCGCGGGCGGCCTCGCCCGGCTCCTCTGCCGCCTGCGGCTCGCCGAGCACCTCCACGCGCTCCACGCCGGCGCGCTCCAGGCGCAGCAGCCAGTCGGCGGCGCGGGCGGCGTCGGGGCGGGCGCCGGGGGCGGCGGGACGCAGCGGCGTGCGGACGTCGCAGGACCAGTCCGGGATCCCGCGCACCGCCCCCAGGTCCCCGCGGGCCGGTGCGGGCGGCAGGTCCGCGCGCGCGGCCTCCCCCACGCCGTCCATGATCCAGACCCGCGGGTCGGCCAGGGCGGCCCGCGCCGCGCCGGAGCCCAGCCCGGTCACCCCGACCCGCGCCCCCGGGGCGGCCGCCAGCAGCGCGTCCACCCCGACGACGGCGGCCGCGTCCCCGGACGCCTCGGCGCGCACGCGCGCGCCCACACGCAGCGGGCCGGGCAGGGACAGGCCGTGGCCGCGGGCCGTCGTCGCGGTGATGCGGGCGGCCAGGCGCAGAGCCTCCCGCTGCTTCACGGCGGTGCGCTCCGCGGCGTCGCCCCGGCCACCGAAGTCCTCGTCGGCCTGCCAGGCGACGGCGGCCGGCTGGTGCCGGAACGCCCCGCCCACGCGCCAGAGCCGGTGGGCCAGCTCCCAGTCCTCGCCGCCGTAGCCGACGAACGCCGGGTCGAACCCGCCGGCGTCCGCGTAGACCTCCCGGGCCACGGTGAGCACCGCGGAGATCACGTACCGGTAGGACGTGGAGTCCGCCGCCGCGAGGTCCCCGCTGCGCTGGTACGCCTCCGCCAGCCAGGCCGGCTCCGGCAGCCGCGCCGCCTCGGGCACGGGCTCCCCGGGCCGCCAGCCGGACTCGAGCAGGGCGGGGTCCAGGTGACGACGCCGGCCCACCACCACGGCGTCCACGCTCGCCGCGGGCGCGGCACAGGCGGCGGTGAGGTAGCCGGGCTCGGGGAGCATGTCGCCGTCGAGGAACGCGAGGATCCGCCCCTCCGCGGCCGACGCCCCCAGGGCGCGGGCCGCCGAGGCCCGGAACCCGTGGTCCTCCTGGGCCACCACCACGGCCTCGAACGGCAGCCCGGCCGGGAGCACCGGCGGCTCCGGGGAGCCGTCGTCGGCCACCACCAGCTGCAGGCGGGAGGCGGGGTGGTCCTGGGCGGCGAGGGCGGCCACGAGCCGCTCCAGGTCCGCGGGCGCCCGGTAGTGGGGCACCACCACGGAGACCTCGGGCACGGACGCCTCCGGCCCGGCGGTCTCGGCGGCGGCCTCCCGGCCGACCACGGGCGCGGTCATCGCGGCCAGGCCCACCCGTGGACGTCGGCGAGGGCCGCCGCGAGCATCCGGGCGCAGGCCCGCGGGCCCGGTGCCAGGGACGTGCCCCGGGCCTGCCAGGTGCGGGAGGGCTCCTCCACGGCCTCCGCGACGGCCTCGGCCAGCGCGTACTCCGGGCCGGAGGTGCCCACCTGCACGATCCGCAGGGTGCCGGGGCGCAGCCGCGCCATCTCCTGCGTGTACCGGCCGGCCGGGACGATCGGCCGGCGCCCCACGGACATCCACGAGGCCAGCGAGCCGGACGCGGAGACGTTGTGGTGCGCGGCCAGGGGGACGGCCGCGGCGCGCAGGGCGGGGTCGAGCACCCCGTCGGGCACGAACCCGGTGACGCGGAACTGGAGCCCGGACACCTCCGCGCGGGCGGTGAGCTCGTCCACGAGGAATTCGTGCCGGGCGGCCACGGCCCCCAGCGCCGTCACCCGGCGGGGCCGGTGCGGAGACGGTCCCCACTGGCGGTCGAGCTCGGCGAGCGCGTCGATGGCCTCCGCGTGGCCCTTGCCCGGATACAGGTGGCCGAAGATCACCACGTCACGGTCCAGGCCCTCGAGGGCCTCCGGCAGCCGGACCGCCTCCCGGGCGGCGCGGCGGTCCTCCACGGGCAGCGGCACCACGTGTGCGTCCACGTCCACGATCGCGTGCAGCAGCGCCCGTTCGTGCTCCGAGGAGACGACGACGCCGGCCGCTGCCTGCGCGATCCGCACGTAGGCCTCGGCGCGCTCCAGGAACCGGGCCTCGCCCTCGGCGGGCTGGGGGACGTCGTGCAGGGTGACGGTCGCGCCCTCGGGGAGGATCCGGGAGAGGGTGTCCGCCGCGGCGGCCGGGGACGGGCCGAACAGGCTGTCCGTGACGTCCACGTGCACGGCCCGGCGCGCCTCCCGGGCACGCGCGAGCACGGGGGCCAGCCCCACGAAGCCGGTGGCGTCCTCCGTGTGGAGCGACTCCACGTCCAGGCCCGCCTGCGCCAGCGCCTCGGCCGTGAGCAGCCCGTGGTTCACCACGCCGTGGCCCCGGGACCCGACGCTCAGATACAGCACCCGCCCCTGCGCGTGAGAGGTCATCCTCGCCGCGTCCTTTCCTGGTCCCGTCAGATCCCTCGACGACGGGCCCTCGTGCCGCGCGTCGTTCCCTGTCAGCCTAGACCGATCCAGGGTGCGGCGTGTGTCGAACCCTCACCCCCGCGCGCCCCGAGAGGACCCCCGTGAGCCTGACCGTCCAGCACGTCCCCGCCGGCCACCCCTATGCGCGGTCGGTGCGTCCCCTGGACGGCGCCGCGGCCCCGGACGTGGAGTTCTGGCCGGACCCGCCCGTGCCGGGCGCCGCCGAGGGAGTGTGGTGGCCGCCGCGGGCCCTGGACCCGGCATGGATCGCCGAGCACCGCCCGGACGTGCTGCACGTGCACTTCGGGTTCGAGCACTTCACCCCGGAGCAGCTGCGCGCCGCCCTCGACGCCCAGCACGCGCACGGCGGGGCGGTCGTCGTCACCGTGCACGACCTGCAGAACCCCCACCTGCAGGACCAGGACCCGCATCGCGCGCGCCTGCGCGTGCTCCTGGACGCCGCGGACGCCGTCCTCACGCTCACCCCCGGGGCCGCCGCGGCCGTGGAGGCCGCGTCCGGCCGGGCTCCGCTGGTGCTCCCCCACCCGCACGTGGTCCCGCTGGACGCGCTCCCCGGCGACGGCGCCGCGGACGGCGAGCGGCCCGGCGTCGACCGCCCGGCCCGGCTGCTGATGCACGCCAAGGACCTGCGCGCGCAGGTGGACCCCGTGGGGCTGCTGCCCGTGCTCGCCGCCGCCCGGGACGCCCTGGCGGCCCAGGGGCTCGCCGTCGAGGTGACGGTGGACGTCCAGGACGGGGTGCGGGACGAGGCCGCCCTGGCCGAGCTGGAGGCCGGGGCCGAGGCGCACGGATTCGCGCTCTGGCGCCACGCCCGCCTGGACGACGCCGAGCTGCACGCCGCGCTGCGCGACGCCGACGTCTCCGTGCTGCCCTACCGGGTCGGCACCCACTCCGGCTGGGTGGAGATGTGCCGGGACCTCGGCGTGCCCGTGGCCGTGGCGGAGGTGGGGCACATCGCGGACCAGGCCCGCGCCTGGACCACTCCGGAACTGCTCGCGGCCTTCGACCCCGACGACCCCGCCTCGCTCGCCGAGGCCCTCGCCGCCCTCTTGACGGCCGCCCCCGACGCCCGGGCCGCCGCCCCCGCGGCCCGCGCCGCCCAGCGCCGCCGCGTGGCCGCCGCGCACGTCGCCGTGTACCGGCAGGCCCTGGCCGTCCGCCGTGGGACGGCCGCCACGGTGTCCGTGCTCGTGATCACCGGCCACCGCGACGCCCACCTGGCCCGCGTCCTCGCCGGGCTGGAGCGCTCCCACCGCCGCCCCGACCAGGTGGTGGTCGTCTTCATGGGCCAGCCCGACGGGGCCGTCCCCGCCACCGACCTGCCCGTCACCGTGGGCCACGTGGCCGCCGACCACGGTCTGCCCCTGGCCACGGCCCGCAACCGCGCCGCCGAGCTGGCCACCGGCGAGGTCCTCGTGTTCCTCGACGTGGACTGCATCCCCGCCGCGGACACCGTGGGCGTGCTCGCCGCCGAGGTCTCCGCCCACCCCGGCTCGCTCGTGATGGGCGCCCCCCGCTACCTCGCCCCGGACTGGACGGCGGCGCTCGCGGCCGAGGGCGTGGACGCCGACGCCGCCCCCACCGACGGCGACCTGCGCCGCCACGCCGTGCCCCACCGGGCGCGCACGCACCTCCGCCCGGGCCCCTCCGAGGAGTGGACGCTCGTGTGGACGCTGGTCATGGCGATCGGCGCCGCGGACCTGGCGCGGATCGGCGGATTCGACGAGGGGTTCGCCGGCTACGGGGCCGAGGACACGGACCTGGCCTTCCGCGCCCGCGACGCCGGCCTGACCCTGCGCATCAGCCCTGCCGAGGCGTTCCACCAGCACCACGGCGTGCACCGGCCCCCGCTGCACCACGTCGCGGACATCGTGGTGAACGCCCGCCGGTTCCGGACGCTGCACGGGACGTGGCCGATGGACGGCTGGCTGGCCGCGTTCGCCGAGCGCGGGCTGATCCGCTGGGACCCGGACGGAGACCTGCTCGAGCTCGTCCGGGAGCCCACCCCGGACGACGTGGCCGCCGCCCGCGTGGACGACGCCGCCTACTGAGCGGACGCGGCGGCGCGCTCCAACAGCGCGCCCCAGCCGGCGGCGTGCTCGCCCGGGGGCCGCAGCAGGGCGGCGGCCAGGCGGTCCGCCGCGGCCGGGTCGCCCAGGGCGCGGGCCACGGCGCCCGCCCAGTCCGCCTCCGGGTCCTCCCAGGCCCGCCAGGGCACGCCCGCGGCACGCTCGACGGCCTCGGCGAACCGGCGCTGCTCGGCGAACGGCCGCTCCTCCGGGGCCAGGACCACGGGCCGGCCGGAGCGGGCGGCGTCCACGGCGGCGTTGTGCCCGGCCGAGACCACCACGACGTCCGCCGCCGCGAGGACCGCGGGGACGTCCTCCACCCAGCCCTGCAGCTCCAGGTTCTCCGGCAGGTCGGCGCCCCCGGCGTCCCGCACCGGGCCGATCACGTGCCAGCGCGCCCCCGGTGTGGACCGGGCCGCGCGGGCGAGGTCCGCGGCCGCCACCCCGCCGCCGCCGGTGCCCGTCACCGCGACGACGCGGGGGGCCTCCCCCGCCCGGGCGGGCGCGGCGGTGCGCCCGAGGCGGCCGTCGGCGTCGGGCACGCCCAGGTGGGCGGTCCTGGCGCCGAACTCGGCCTGCCAGGCGGGGTCCTCCAGGACCTCGCCGTAGTGCGCGAACAGGGCGTCCGCCTCGGCGTAGACGAGCCGGTGCGCCGGGTCCGTGCGGTCCCCGTGCATGCGCCGGTGCACCACCGGGTACCCGGCCAGGCGCAGGAACAGCGCCGCCTCCGCGGACACGTCGACGACGCACACGTCCGGGCGCACCGCGCGCGCGGCGTCGTGGAGCGCATCGAACCGGGCCTGGATGGCCGGGCCGACGGGCGTGTGGTGCAGGGGCGAGCCCTCCGGCTGGCCGTGCCCCGGCACGATGTCCGTGGGCAGCGGGACGATCCGCGTGCCCGTCGGCAGCAGCCGGGCGGCGTCCGGGTGGGCGGTC
The DNA here is from genome assembly GCF_022346985.1 of Micrococcus sp. ACRRV. Classification (NCBI taxonomy): domain Bacteria; kingdom Bacillati; phylum Actinomycetota; class Actinomycetes; order Micrococcales; family Micrococcaceae; genus Micrococcus; species Micrococcus sp. ACRRV. The sequence goes on along the minus strand of NZ_JAKRNH010000013.1, from coordinate 3,172 downwards.
GCCACGGTCACGTCGGCCACGTCCGCACGGATCAGCGTGGCCGCGTGCCGCACGTGCCCCGAGCCGTGCTGGTGCGCGTAGTGCAGGACCCGGAGACGGCGTCCGCTCACGCGGGCACCTTCCGGAGCTCGGCGTCGTCGGCGTGGTCCGCCACGGCCTGCTCCAGCAGGTCCAGGTAGCCGGCCACCATGGTGTCCGCGCTGAACCGGCGGGCCCAGTCCGCCACCCGGGCGCGGTCCTTGCGGCGGGCGTAGCGGATGGCGTCCGCGAGCGCCTCCACGGAGTGGTGCACGGCCAGGGCGCCGGCCTGCGGGGCCACGATCTCCCCCATGGCGCCGGTGAGCAGGGCGGCCACGGGCACGCCCAGGGCCATCGCCTCCACCGTGGCCAGGCCGAACGGCTCCGCCCACAGGGGGGTGGAGAGGAACACCTCGCCGGTGGCCAGCAGGTCCGGCAGGGCCGTGTGGTCCAGGTGGCCGTGGTGCACCACGTCCTCCCCCAGTCGGGGGACGACCCGCTCGGCGTAGTACGCCGGGTCGGAGACGGGGCCGGCCACGTGCAGTTCCATGCCCACGGTGCGGGCGGCCTCGATGGCCATGTGCAGGCCCTTCTCCGGGGTGATCCGCCCGGACCACACGGCCCGCCCGGGCACGGGGGCGCGGTCGGACACCCAGCGGTCCAGGTCGATCCCGTTGGGCACCACGTCCACGGAGGGCAGCCGGTGCCGCCAGGCCAGCGCGTTGGACACGGACACGGACGCCCAGCGGTGGTGCGCCGGCGGGGTCCAGCCGGGGGCGTCGGTGACCTCGAGCACCGGCTCCAGCGTGGCCGGGGTGTGGAGCACGGTGAGCATCGGCAGGGAGCGCAGACGGATCAGCGGCTGCGGGGAGAGCGAGTTGTTCAGCACGGCGTCCGGGGCATCGGCCAGGATCCGCTGGCACGCCGCGGCGAGCGCGCCCTCACGGACGGCCTGCCCCTCCGCGCCGGGGGCGTCGGGGGCCGCGGGCAGGAGGGAGACGACGTCGGCGCCCGGGATGCGGGTGCCCGCGCGGGCGTGGACCCGCACCTGATGCCCGGCCTCGACCAGGTGCTCCACGGTCATGGCCGTGTGCATCTCCAGCCCGCCCTCGTAGGGCGAGCGGATGGGGTGCAGGGGATGCGTGAGCACGTCGATGCGCACTGGGCTCCTTCCGGCCCCGACCGGGGCGTTCCGGCCCGCACGGCGCGGGATGCGCGGCGGGAGGGCCTGACCCCGGGCTGGCCTGGGGGGACCGCGTTCTGCGGTACCCGCCAACGGTACGCCGAACAGGGCCCAGGGGACACCTCGGCGCGGGGACGACGGGGACCACGGGGGCCCGGGGACGACGAGGGCCCGGGCGGATGCCCGGGCCCTCTGTGCTGTGGAGCTAAGGGGAATTGAACCCCTGACCTTTTCATTGCGAACGAAACGCTCTACCAACTGAGCTATAGCCCCGCACGACCGGCACTGCGTCCGGCAACACCCCAGGATCATACGCCCCTGCCCGGCGCGGCGCCAATCGGGCGACCGGTAGGCCCCCGCCGCAGGGCGGCCCGGGCCGCCAGCAGCCCCAGCGCCACGCCCGCCAGGTCGGCGACGGCATCCGCCGGATCCCCGGTGCGGCCCAGCCCCTGAGCCGCCTGCAGCACCTCGCTGAGCGGGGCGTGCACGGCCAGCACCGCCGCCGGCCACACCCGGCGGGCCAGGAGCACGCCGAGCAGCGCGGGCACCCCGAACGTCGCCACGTGGATCGCCTTGTCCATGCCCGGCACCTCGAACCCCACGGCGGGGACGTCGTCGCCGGGCAGGTAGAGCACCACGAGGTGCGCCGCCAGGGCGATCACCAGCAGCAGGGCGAGGGTCCGCCGACGCGCCGCGGAGGGCGGCGGGGCGGCGGGGGCGGAGGACCGGGCGGGCATCCGCCCATTGTCCCCGGTAGTCTGCGCCCCATGCCCGCGTCCCCGCCCGAGATCCTCGTGCCGATCCCGCCGGAGTTCGCCGCGGACATCGCGGACCGGCCCGCCGACCCGCTGCTGGCCGCCGCCCCGGACGCGGCGGCCCAGCCGCTCTCGGGCGAGCAGTGGCTCGCGCGGCTGCCGAGAATCCTGGCGGGCCGGCTCACCGCCTGGGACCTCACCCTGGACCCGGACGTCCCCGGCGCCCCGTGGGCGGGCACGAGCGCTCTCGTGGTGCCGGTGCGGCTGCCCACCCGGCGTCCGGCCGTGCTCAAGGTGACCTGGCCGCACCTCGAGGCCCGGCACGAGCACCTGGCGCTGCCGCTCTGGGACGGCGCCGGCGCGGTCCGCCTGCACGCGGCCGACCCACGCGACGGGGCCCTGCTGCTCGAACGCCTCGACGCCGGCCGCCCGCTCTCCGCCGAGCCGATCCTCGACGCGTGCGATGTGGTCGGCGGTCTCCTGCGCACCCTCGCCCGGTCCGCCACCCCGCAGTTCGATGCGGTGGCGGACAGGGGCGCCCGCTGGCTGGACACGCTCGCCGCCCCCGTGGCGCAGGCGCCGCGGCGGCTGCAGGTCCAGGCCCGCTCCCACCTGCGCGACCTGCTGGACTCGGCGCCCCCGCCGCGGCTGCTCCATGAAGACCTGCACGACGGCAACGTCCTCGCCGTGCCCTCCCCTGCCGACGGAGGCGAGGCCGCGCGGGGGCCGTGGCTCGCGATCGACCCGAAGCCCGTCGCCGGTGAGCCCGCCTACGCCGTGGCACCGATCGTGTGGAGCCGGCCCGAGGCCACCGCCCGGGCGCACCATGCCCGGGTGCACGTCAGGATGCGCGCCGACGTCGTGGCCGAGGCCGCGGGGCTGGACGGGGAGCGCGTGCGCGCCTGGACGTTCGTCCGCCTCGTGCTCCGGGCCGTCGACGCCGCCGGTCGGGGTGAGGTCGGGGACGAGGTCCGCGCCCGGATGATCACCCTGGCCGGGCACTTCGCGAGCTGAGCGCCGGGCGGGGTCGATGCGGGCAGGCGGCCGCCCCTCCCGAGGCCCTGATCGAGCGGTGGACGTCACACCTACGCCGTTGTGCATCCCGGTGCGGCGGGCGTAGTCTGCTCGCTCGTGTCCACGCACCCGCACCCGGGCGACGGCGCCGGCATCGCCGCGTCCGCCGCCCGGGTGCGGGTGCGTGGACACGAGCGAGCAG
>NZ_JAKRNH010000139.1:0-5060 GCF_022346985.1 Micrococcus sp. ACRRV | reverse complement strand
CACCCCCCCCCACCTCGACTATCGTCCGGGGCCCCGGGCGCCGGCGGCGCCCGCGGTGGACACACCCGCCCCGGCGCCCGCGACGACCCCAGCGCCCGCACCCGAGTCCTCTTCGACTCCGGGGGCGGGCACGGACCCCGCGCCCACGGAGTCCGCCCCGACCCCGGACGACGGGCCGGGCAGCACCGGGACGCCGAGCACCGAGGCCCCCACGGAGGCGCCCACGGACCCGGTGGGCACCCCTGCGCCGTCGCCGTCCGGGGAGCCGGTCCCGCAGCCGTCGCCGTCCAAGGAGCCTCTCCCGGAGCCGACGGCGCCCACGGAGGCCCCGACCGCCGACCCCGCCGGCTGAGCCGCGCCCTCGACCGGGCCCGCCCCGGCCGTCGGACTCCCTCGGCGGCCCGCGTAGCGGGTCAGTCGGCGGCGCGCACCAGGGGGCTGAGGCGCCCGCCGCGCTCGGCGGCGCCGACCAGGCCCACGGACTCCAGCCAGTTGCCGAGCATGCGGTAGCCGCCCTCGGTGAGCACGGACTCGGGGTGGAACTGCACGCCCCACAGGGGTGCGGTGCGGTGGGCCAGGCCCATGACGACGCCGTCGTCGGTCTGGGCGGTGATCTCCAGGACGGACTCGTCCACGGTGTGGCGCACGGCGGCCAGGGAGTGGTAGCGGGTGGCGGTGAACCGCGCGGGGACGCCCGCGAACATCGGGTGGTCGGTGTGGGTGAGCACGGAGGTCTTGCCGTGCATGAGGGACTCGGCGTGGGTGACGGTGGCCCCGAACGCCTCGGCGATGGCCTGCTGGCCCAGGCAGACCCCGTAGAGGGGGCGTCCGCCGTCGGCGGCGGAGCGGATCAGGTCCAGGGAGACGCCGGCCTCGGAGGGGGTGCCGGGACCGGGGGAGATCAGCACGGCGTCGTGCTGGGCGGCGAGCTCGAGCGCGCGGGCGGGGCTGACCTCGTCGTTGCGGATCACGGTGGTGCGGGCGCCGAGCTCCTGGAGGTAGCCCACCAGGGTGTAGACGAAGCTGTCGTAGTTGTCCACGACCAGCACGGAGACGGCGGTGGGGGTCGGTGCATAGACTGGCCGGGGCGCGCCCCGGACGGTCCTCGTAGGCTACCGCGCGGCGTCCCGCCCCTGTCCCGGCGGCCCCGTCCTGGCGCCGCCTCCCCTGCACAGCCTCCCGCCCGGGCGCCGGGCGGCGGAAGGAGACGACCCGTGGCCACGACCTCCGGGAAGCGCAAGGACTCGGCCCGCCGGAAGCGGCGGGAGCTCGAGCAGGCCCGCTCGAGGCGCGGGCGGACGGCCTCGGTCAGCACGGACCTCGGGGACGTGGACGCGACGCCGGCCCCGTTGCCGCGCTGGTACAAGGCCGTGATGTTCGGCCTGCTGATCCTGGGGCTGCTGTGGATCGTCGTCTACTACCTGACGCAGGGCCTGTTCCCGATCCCCGACGCCGGCGGCTGGAACATCCTGATCGGCTTCGGCATCGCCCTGGTCGGCTTTCTGATGATGTCCCGCTGGAGCGAATGACACCCGTGTGATTCTCCACAGCGGTGGACAACCCTGTGGAGAACTCCCACGGCACGATTCCGCGCTCCCAGAAGTTGTCCCCGACGTTGTCCACAGGTGTGGACGACGTCGGGGACGTTCCTGCACAGGCCCCTGTGGACAGGGATCGGGCGGCTCAGCCCAGCAGTGCGGCCGGGGAGAGTCGGGCCGCGCCGACGAGCGTGAGGACCGCCAGCACCGCGGCCAGCAGCACGAGCCCGGCCACGTGCACCCCGGCGGAGCTGCGGCGGGCGGTCCCGTCCGCGGCCGCGCTCCGCCCGGGCGGGCCGCCGGCGGAGACCAGCAGGGCACCCGCCACGGCGCCCGTGAGCAGGCCGCCCACGTGGACCTGCCAGGAGATCCCAGGCATCAGGAAGCTGAACACGAGGTTCAGACCGATCAGCACCGCGATCGAGGTGACCTGCCCGCCCCGGAACCGCGTCACCGCGAACAGGGCGGCGAAGAGGCCGTACACGGCGCCGGACGCCCCCACCACGGGCTGCAGCGGATCCGCCGTCCAGAGCGCGAACACGGCCCCGCCGAGGGCGGATACCAGGTACAGGGCCAGGAAGCGCCACCAGCCCAGGGCCGGCTCCAGCACCCGGCCGATGACCCACAGGGCGACCATGTTCAGGGCCACGTGGGTGGGTCCGGACACGTCATGGACCAGGGCGTAGGTGAGCATCCGCCACGGCTCCATGCCGATCGCCGAGGTGTAGGCCCCCGCGTACCAGAGGCTCTCCGTGACCCCCGTGCGGGAGCCGCGCGTCAGCCACTGGCCCGCGTAGACGAGCAGGGTCACCGCCAGCAGCGTCCACGTCACGGGGGCGGCGCGCAGGGCGGCCCCCACGCCGCCTCGGCCGGCGCCGGCCGAGGCGGGGGCGGGCGACGTCGTCGTGCCGGAGGCGGGCCCGGGGACGCCCGCGGCGAGGCGGGCGGCGCAGTCCGGGCAGAGCGTGAGGCCGCCGGCGGCGGGCCGCTGACAGTCCAGGCAGACGGGGTCCGCGCAGGACGCGCAGCGCACATACGCCGCACGGCCCGGATGCCGCGGGCACACCGGGGGTGTGCCCTCTGCGACGTCCGGGCCGTGCGGGTCAGACGGGGTGGTGCTCACCCGGGGCTCAGGCCTCGGAGATCTCGACGGACTCGATCACGACGTCCTCGAGCGGGCGGTCGCGGGGATCGGTGGCCACGGAGTTCAGCTGGTCCACGACCTTCTGGGAGGCCTCGTCCTTCACCTCGCCGAAGATGGTGTGCTTGCCGTTGAGCCAGCCGGTGGGCACGGAGGTGATGAAGAACTGCGAGCCGTTGGTGCCGGGCCCGGCGTTGGCCATGGCCAGCAGGTAGGGGCGGTCGAACTGCAGCTCGGGGTGGATCTCGTCGCCGAACTGGTAGCCGGGGCCGCCGATGCCCATGCCGAGCGGGTCGCCGCCCTGGATCATGAAGTCCTTGATGATGCGGTGGAACACGGTGCCGGAGTACAGCGGGGCGCCGTTGTTCTTCTCGCCGGTCTGCGGGTGGGTCCACTCCTGCTCGCCGGTGGCGAGGCCCACGAAGTTCTTCACGGTCTTCGGGGCGTGGTTGCCGAACAGCTCCACGACGATGTCGCCCTGGTTCGTGTGGATGGTCGCGATCTGCGTTGCGTTGGTCATGCGCGTCATTGTTCCATCCGCCCCCGGCCGCTGGCCCGCCCCGCCGCGCGCCGACCGCCTGCTTCGCGACCGGCCGAATCCGCGGCCCCCGCACCGTGCCACTGCGGGCGCGCGCCACTACTCTGGGGCGTGAAGACTGACGTCCACGGATCTGAAGGAGACCGGAGACACATGGCACGCACCACCCTGAGCAACGAGATCGAGCACAACGGCTCGGCCGACACGTTCTTCGCCCGCCAGGCCGAGAACCTGCGCCACTGGGCCGCCCCCCAACTGGAGAACGCCCGCGCCTGGGCCGAGGTCACCACGGGCTTCGGCCAGGTCGGCGGCAAGGTCGCGGCCGCCGAGGGCCGTCGCCTCGCCGAGGAGGAGGTCGCCCCGCGCGTCAAGGACTCCGCCGAGCGCGTGAACGCCGCCGCCAAGGGCCGCTACGAGAAGGCGGCCCCCGTCGTCGCCACCGGCCTGGGCGCCGCGGGCACCGTGCTGCAGCAGCTCCTCGAAGCCGCGCAGGACAAGGCCCAGCAGGCCGGCCAGCAGGTCCAGGACCTCGCCGAGCAGGCCCAGAAGGACGCGAAGAAGTCCGCGAAGCGGACCCGCAAGGATGCCAAGAAGGCCGGCAAGCGCGTCTCGAAGAAGGCCGACAAGGCCCAGTCCCTGTTCGCCTCGAAGGCCGGGGACGCCAAGGGTGCGGCCGCCGCCGGCGGGCTGAACGTGGCGGGCCTGCTGGCCGCCGCGGTCGCCGCCGCCCAGGACCGCGGCCAGGAGCTGGCCCCGCAGGTGAAGGGTCGCGTGGAGCAGGCCGCGCAGTACGCGCAGGACCGCCGCGCCGAGTACGCCCCGAAGGCCGCCGCCTCCCTGGCCGGTGTGGCCGGCCGCGCCGAGAAGGCCGCCGGGGACGTCACCGTGCCCGCCTCCGTGGAGCAGCTGCTGGTCAAGCTCACCGGGGACAAGAATGCCGTGAAGCACCTGCGCCAGGACGTCCAGTCCCGCGCCCGTGAGACCCAGAAGGGCCTGAAGAAGCAGGCCCGGCAGGAGTCCCGCCGCGGCGGCGCCACCGGCTGGATCATCGCGGGCATGGCGGCCGCCGCCGCCGGCGCCGGCCTGGCCGTGTGGAAGCTGACCAAGCCCGTGCAGGATCCGTGGGCCGCTCCGGTCCCCGGCCCCATCACCGCCAACATCCCGGTGGTGCAGGCGGACGGCACCGTGAACCCCTACGCCAAGCAGGAGCAGGCCGTGGCCGAGGCCCGCGCCGCCCAGGGCGGCATGGTCAACGTGCGCCCGCAGGTCGGCTGACCCCTCCCCCACGACGACGCCCCGGCGTCGGTCCCCGCGGACCGGCACCGGGGCGTCGTGCTGTCCGGGGCGTCGTGCTGTCCACAGGCCGTCCCGCGACGGATCCCCGGCCCCTAGGCTGAGGCCATGGAGGGGATCCGGAACACCACGCACACGCCTGCTCTCGGCAGGGACGACGCTCGGACGGACGGGGGCGGACCGCTGTCCTGGGTGGAGGGCCGGCCGGCCTCGGAGCGGCCGCCGGGCGGCTGGGGGCCGTCCCGCGCGCCCGCGGACGGGGACGTCCCGGCCGGAGACCGCACGCTGTGGGAGGACGGCCGAGCGCCGGGCCAGCGGGGGCGCTGGTGGGTCTGGCTGCTCCGCCACCTGGCGGCCGCCGTCGCGTGCGGCGCGGCGCTCGTGATCACCGCCGGCGCGGTGATGGCGGAGCTGTTCGCGGTCGCAGACGCCGCCGCTCCCTACGGCTCCCTGCCGCTGCTGGCGGCGGCCGCGGCGGCCGTGGGCTGGGCCCTGATGCTCGTGGTGCTGCTGGCGCTGCTGATCGTGGGGGTCTTCGGGGGCTGGGGGC
>NZ_JAKRNH010000138.1:0-5088 GCF_022346985.1 Micrococcus sp. ACRRV | reverse complement strand
CACCCTAGCCGGTTTATGCCGCTATTTACCCCCCCCCGCGGGATTGGGGCCCCCCGGGCCGGTGGCCGACGCGGGCGGGGCCCCCCCCTGAGGTGGGCCGCCGCCGTCGTCGGTCCGGTCGCCGAAGCCCGCGCCAGGCGGGCCTCAGCTCACCAGGAGGACTTGGTCACGCCGGGCAGCTCGCCGCGGTGCGCCATCTCGCGGAAGCGCACGCGGGAGATGCCGAAGCGCTGGAAGGTGCCGCGCGGACGGCCGTCGATGGCGTCGCGATTGCGCACGCGCACCGGGGAGGCGTCGCGGGGCAGCTTCTGCAGACCGACGCGGGCGGCCTCGCGGGCCTCGTCCGACGCATTCGGGTCGATCAGGGTCTTCTTGAGCTCGAGGCGCTTCTCGGCGTTGCGGGCCACCATGACCTTGCGCTGCTCGTTCTTGGCGATCTTGGACTTCTTGGCCATGTCAGCGCTCCTCTCGGAAGTCGACGTGCTTGCGGACGACCGGGTCGTACTTCTTGAGAGTGATGCGATCCGGGTTGTTGCGGCGGTTCTTGCGGGTCACGTAGGTGTACCCGGTGCCCGCGGTGGACTTCAGCTTGATGATCGGACGAACGTCCTTGTCCTTGGCCATGTCAGAGCTTCACTCCCTTCGAGATGAGGTCGGCGACGACGGCGTCGATGCCGCGCACGTCGATGGTCTTGATGCCCTTCGCGGACAGCGTCAGCGTGACGTTGCGGCGCAGGGAGGGGACCCAGTAGGTCTTCTTCTGGATGTTCGGGTCGAACCGGCGCTTGTTGCGGCGGTGCGAGTGGGAGATGCTGTGGCCGAACCCCGGCCCAGCCCCGGTCACCTGGCAATGTGCTGCCATGATCACTCCTCGTGGCAAGTAGTAGTAAAAGGACGGGCGGAACCCGCGTGCGGCACGCCCCGGGCGCACGGATGCGTCCACGGCCTGCCTGAGAGCCCCGCCCCGGGTGTGGACACCGCACTCTTACTGCGACTTCTCGAAAAGGTGAACCAGGCTGGGTGAGAGCCAACCGAAGTGCCTTCAGATCGCTGGGTGGGTGAGCCCCGGCGCGGCCTCTGCCGAGGGCGCCGGGATCCGGTCTGCGGGAGCGCGCTGCCTTTCCGACCCGAGTCCCGCGGCGAAACGTCGGGGAACGCAGGAACAACGCGCGTGCGCCGTTCCATGGTACGCGAGCCCACCCCCCGGATCAACTCGACGTCAGGGGCTCCCCCACGTGGGAGGCGGCGTCGGCATCGGCGCCCTCGTCCGGGCCGGTCGGCTCGGTGAAGAGCCAGTGGCCCGGACGCAGCACGCCCAGCAGCTTGAGGCTGAGGCGGGCCGCCTCCTGCCGATCAGCCGCGTCCAGGGCGGTGACGAACACATCCTCCATCAGCGCCCGGTGCGGCCTCGCGGCGGCGTCGATGCGCCGCCGGCCCTCGTCCATGAGGCGCACGAGGGTCACCCGCGCATCCTCGGGCGACGGGAGACGCTCCACCCAGCCGCGGGCCTCGAGCCGGCGCACCACGTGGGAGAGGCGGGAGAGCGAGGAGTCGACGAGGTGCGCGGCCCGGCTCATCGCCAGCGGCTCGCCGCCGGCCTCCTTGAGCACCGCCAGGAAGTGCGCCTCGAACGGCGTGACCCCCGCCCCGCGGTGCATGTCCGACTCCACGCGGGCCTGCAGGGCGCTGGACGCCTGCAGCACGACGATCCAGGCGGCCAGGTCGGCCCCCGAGCAGCCCGCGTCCTTCAGCCAGACCGGCGGTAATGGCGGCAACGGCGGGTGCGCGTTCGCGTCCTTCTCATGGTGGGCATCTTTGGTCATGCGCGACATCGTTGCAGGTCAGGTCGCGATAGGCGAACCACGCGGTCGGGCGTGTCACCTCCCGGACCCGCCCGACCGCCGGCGAGGACCGATCAGGCGCCGCCGTGCGGGACGACGACGGCGCGCCCGGCCACCTTCCCGTCCTGCAGGTCGCGGTAGGCCTGCAGGGCGTCGTCCAGGGAGTAGGTGGTGTACAGCGGCTCGATCCTGCCGTCCCGGTACAGGCGCGCGACCTCGTGCAGCTCCTCGAGGGTGCCCCAGTAGGTGGAGACGAGCTCGGCCTCGTAGGGCGTGGAGAGGAAGGACCAGTCGATCGTGGAGCCGTTGCCGAGGCCCACGATCGTCACCCTGGACTGCACCGCGGCGCAGTCCAGGGCCAGGCGCGCGGTGGCCGCGACGCCCACGAAGTCGAAGGCGGCGTCGACGCCGCGGCCCCCGGTGAGCTCGCGGATGCGCTCCACCTGGCCCTCGCCGCCGGGCACGGTGACGGCGCCGTAGGCCTCTGCCTGGGCCATGGCGTCCTCCTTCATGTCCGTGGCGATCACGGTGGCGCCGGTGAGGGCCTTGATGATCTGCACGGCCATGAGGCCCAGGCCGCCGAGGCCGACGACGAGGGCGCAGGCGCCGGGGCGGCCGAGCGTGGGCAGTGCCAGTTTCACGGCGTGGTACGGCGTGAGGCCGGCGTCGGCGAGGGCCGAGGCCGGGATCGGGTCGGCGTCACCCAGGGGCACGAGGTTGCGGGCCGGGACGGACACGTACTCGGCCATGCCGCCGTCGCGGCCCAGGCCGACGGCCGCCGCGGCCATGGCGGCCACGTTCTCGCAGTAGGTGTCCTGGCCGCGCGAGCAGGCGCGGCAGCGGCCACAGCCGGTGGGGCCGTAGACCAGCATGGCCTCGCCCTTCTCCAGGCCGACGACGCCGTCGCCGAGCTCCTCCACCCAGCCGGAGGTCTCGTGGCCGAGGGTGTACTCCGGGTCGATCAGCGGGTTCATGCCCGGCTGGAACTCGGAGTAGACCGCGACGTCCGAGTGGCAGGCGCCGGCGCCGGCCACCTTCAGGAGGGCCTCGCCCGGCCCGGGGACAGGCTTCTCGACGTCCTTGAGTGCGGGGAACTGCTGGTAGGCCTCGAACCGGACGGCACGCATGGTGGCCACGGGATCCTCCTGGGGTCGGTGGAGCGGGTCCAGCACGATTCTCCCAAGGCTTCCAGCGCCGCGACAGTCCCGGTCCACGCCGGGTCCGGTGGACGCGGCCCCGTCCTCCCGCAGCGGCGCGATCGGATCGAAGACGGCAGAGCCCGTCCGGCCTCAGTCCCCCGACCGCACGACCTGGCCGTCCCGCAGCCACGGCGCGCGCACGCTGGCCGGGGTGAGGTCCGCCGTCGTCGCGGCGCCCATGAGGGACATGGCCCCCCTCACCTCCTGGGCGAGCAGCTCGATGACGCGCCGCACGCCCTCCTGCCCGCCGGCCATGAGGCCGGAGAGGTAGGCGCGGCCGATCAGTGTGAAGTCGGTGCCGAGCGCGAGCGCGGCCACGATGTCCTCGCCCGTGGTGATGCCGGAGTCCAGGATGATCGGCACGTCCGGCCCCGCCTCGTCGCGGACCTCGGGCAGGGCCTGGAGGGACACGGGCGCGCGGTCCAGCTGCCGCCCGCCGTGGTTGGAGACCACGAGCCCGTCCGCCCCGGTGTCCAGCGCACGGCGGGTGTCCTCGCGGGTGAGGACCCCCTTGACCATCAGCCTGCCCGGCCACACGGAGCGGATCCACTCGAGGTCGTGGAGGTCCAGCGTGGGGTCGAACATGCCGTTGATGATGCTCGGCAGGTCCCCGGCCGAGTCCGAGAGCGACGCGAACGTCAGCGGCTCCGTGGTGAGGAAGTCGAACCACCACTCCGGCCGGTAGGACGCGTCGAGCACGGTCTTGAGCGAGATCTTCGGCGGGATGGTCATGCCGTTGCGGACGTCCCGCAGGCGCTGGCCCGCCACGGGGGTGTCCACCGTGACCAGCAGGGCGGTGTAGCCGGACGCCGCAGCGCGCTCGATGAGGTCGCGGGCGCGGTCGCGGTCCTTCCAGAGGTACAGCTGGAACCAGCGGTCGCCGTCGGCTCCGCCACCCCGTGGAGGATCCGCGGCAGGAGCTCCACCGAGTCGAAGACCTCACGGGCGCGGCGCGCGGTCACCTCGCGCTGGGCCGCGCCGTCCACGTAGTCGAACGCGGCGGTCGGGGTGCGGCGCTTCGCGATGCGGCGCAGGTCCGCGACGTCGGCGGCCTTGGCCAGGCGTGCCGTGCGGCCGAGGGAAGGCGGGGTGATCTTGAGCAGCTGCGCGAGCACGCTGCGATCCTGGACGCCGTGGCCGACCAGGACCCCGAGGCCGCCGCAGCGGCGATGGCCGCCCACCTCCGCACCATCCGCCACGTGACCCTCCGCCACGGGTCGCGGCCGGACAGCCTGTGGGGCTGATCCGGCGGGGACGAGCCTCGACCGCCCGCCGGGCGATCGCCGGCGCCGACGCGATCAGCTGCACCGGCCGCGCACGGATCGGGCCCCGGGCGCGCTCAGGCGACGCCCACGCCCAGCCAGGTGCCCACGCCGAAGGTGAGCGCCAGGGCCAGGGCGCCGCCGACGACGACGCGCACCATGGCGCGCACGGCGGGGGCGTTGCCCAGCCAGGCGCCGAGGTAGCCGGTGACCGCCAGGGCCACGAGGGTCACGCCGAAGGTGACGGGCACGCGAACGCCCACCGGGGAGAGCACGATCGCCAGGAACGGCAGCAGCGCGCCCACCAGGAACGCGATGAAGGAGGCGCCGGCAGCGGCCCAGGGGCTGACCACGTCCTCCTCGGCCATGCCGAGCTCCATGCGCAGATGCGCGGTGACCGGGTCGTTGGCGGTGAGCTCGCGGGCGACCTGCTCGGCGGTGTCGCGGGAGAGGCCCTCGGCCTCGTAGAGGCCGACGAGCTCCTCGAGCTCGCCCTCGGGGTCCTCGGCCAGCTCGCGGCGCTCCTTGGCGATCATCGCCTTCTGGGAGTCCGAGGAGGAGGAGACGGACACGTACTCGCCCAGCGCCATGGACACGGCGCCGCCGACGACGGCGGCCGTGCCGGCCAGCAGGACGGGGGTGACGGCCGTCGTCGCGCCGGCTACGCCCACCACGGTGGCGGCGACGGAGACGATGCCGTCGTTGGCGCCGAGGACGCCGGCGCGCAGCCAGTTCAGGCGGGCGTGGACGCCGGTCTGGGCGTGGGGCTCGTCGGGGTGGGAGGAG
>NZ_JAKRNH010000137.1:0-5288 GCF_022346985.1 Micrococcus sp. ACRRV | reverse complement strand
GGCGTTAGCGTGGGACATGAAGGCCTTCTGTTCGCGTGAGCGGTTTCTTGACAACTCCACTCTCGCAACAGGAGGCCTTCGCCTGTCAGCTGCTCACGCAACAACGTCCCTGGACATCACATGTAGGAGAAGCGCACGTGCTCGAACTCCACGCGCCCCGCCACGGGCTGCGGGAGGTGGGCGACGTCGTCGTCCGCCCGGGCCGCGACGACGTCGTCCGGCTCCTCCTCCGGCTCGTCGAGCAGCTCGAAGATGCGCTCGGCCGAGGCCACGCCGGAGATCAGCATGTTGGACATGCCGGCCACCTGGCCCAGCGGCTGGTTGAACTCGCGGGAGTACTGGATGAACGCGGTCACGGCGCCCAGGGTCATCTGGCCGTTGGCCACGCGCAGGCCGCCCACGACGGCGATGCCCACGTAGCCCAGCCAGTTCACCCACTGCATGATCGGCATGATCATCCCGGAGTAGAACTGGGCCTTGAAGGAGGCCTCGTACATGGCGTCGTTGCGCTCGTCGAAGCGCTCGGCCATGTCCCGCTGCCGGCCGAACACGGTGACCAGCTCGTGCCCGGTGAAGGACTCATCGATGTGCCCGTTGAGCCGGCCGGTCTCGCGCCACTGCGCCGTGAACAGGGCCTGGGACTTCTTGCCGACCACGCCGACCACGACGCCGGCCACGGGCAGCGCGATCAGGGCGATCAAGGCCAGCTCCCAGGACAGCCAGAACATCATCCCGACGATGCCGAAGATGGTCAGCACCGAGTACACGAGCGTGGCGAACGCCTGCTGCATGGCCTGCTGGACGTTGTCGACGTCGTTGGTGGCGCGGGAGAGCAGGTCGCCGCGCTGGCGGGTGTCGAAGTGGCTCAGGGGCAGCCGGTTCAGCTTGGCCTCGATCTGCTCGCGCAGGCGGAAGACGATCCGCATGACGACGTCGTTGAGGACGCGGCCCTGCAGCCACATGAAGCCCTGGGCCACCACGTACATGCCGAGCACGGTGAGGATCAGCCGGGCGAGGGCGTCGAAGTCGATCCCCTGGCCGGGCGTGAAGTCCATGCCGGAGAGCATGTCCGCGGCCTGGCCCTGACCCTGCCCGCGCAGGCCCTCGATGACCTGCTCCCGGCTCACGCCGGCGGGCATCCCCTTGGAGATCACGCCACCGAACAGCACGTCCATGGCGCGGCCGAGCACGTGCGGCGCCCACACGTTGAACACCACGGCCACGAGCACCATGGCGGCCACGAGCGCGAGCCCGGCCTTCTCGGTGCGGAACAGGCCCAGCAGGCGCTTCGCGGAGGGCCAGAACGCCTTGGCCTTGCGGCCGGGACCGCCGCCCCACTCGTCGGTGGCCCCGGACTCCTGCAGCTCGACGATCTCCTGGTCGGTCAGCTGCTCGCTCATGCCAGCTCCTCCTCACGGACCTGGGAGTCCACGATCTGCCGGTAGGTCTCGTTGCCGGCCAGCAGCTCGGCGTGGGTGCCGCGCCCCACCACGCGGCCGGCCTCCAGCACCACGATCTGGTCGGCGTCGGTGATGGTGGCCACCCGCTGGGCGACGACGACGCGCGTCGTCTGCGCGGCGCTCGCGTCCAGGGCGGCCCGCAGCGTCGCGTCGGTGGTGACGTCGAGCGCGGAGAAGGAGTCGTCGAAGAGGAGGATCCGGGGGTCCGCGACGAGGGCGCGGGCAATGGACAGGCGCTGGCGCTGGCCGCCGGAGACGTCCGTGCCGCCCTGGGACAGGCTCGAGTCCAGGCCGGACGCGGCGGTCTCCCCCTCGCCGGTGGTGCGCTCGCGCACGAAGTCCGCGGCCTGCGCGGTCTCGAGCGCCGCCCAGATCTGCTCGTCGGTGGCCTCGGGGGCGCCGAAGCGCATGTTGTCCCGGACCGTCCCGGAGAACAGGTACGGCTTCTGCGGGACGATCGCCACGGCGTCGGTCAGCTCGGCGCGGGCCAGGTCGGTGACGGGCACGCCGTCCACCAGCACCTGCCCGGACGTGGCGTCGTAGAGGCGCGGGATGAGGTTGACCAGCGTGGACTTGCCGGAGCCGGTGGCGCCGATGATCGCCGTCGTGGTGCCGGGCTCCGCGGTGAAGGACACCCCGTCCAGGACGGGCGCCTCGGCGCCCGGGTACGCGAAGGTCACGTCCCGCAGCTCCACGCGGCCCTCCCGACGCTCGGGGGTCACCGGGTGCACCGGCTCGCCGAGGGTGGGGGCGGTGTCCAGGACCTCGCCGATGCGGCGGGCGGAGATCACGGCGCGCGGGAGCATCATCATCATGAAGGTGCCCATCATCACGGCCATGAGGATCTGCAGGAGGTACTGCATGAACGCCGTCAGGGAGCCGATCTGCACGAGTCCCTGGTCCACCCGGTGCCCGCCGAACCACAGCACGGCCGCGGTGGCCAGGTGCAGCACCATGGTGATCACCGGACCCAGCAGCACGAACAGCCGGCCGATCCTCACGGAGGTGTCCGTCAACGCCTGGTTGGCGTCCGTGAAGCGGGCCGCCTCGTGGTCCTGCCGGACGAAGGCCCGCACCACGCGGATGCCCATGACCTGCTCGCGCATGACGCCGTTGACGGCGTCGATGTCGTCCTGCATGCGTTGGAACAGGGGCATCAGGCGGGACACGATGAACCCGACGATGACCAGCAGCAGCGGCACGGACACCCACACCAGCCAGGAGAGCCCGGCGTCCTCGCGGACGGCCATGACGATGCCGCCGACCGCCATGATGGGCACCGCCACCATGAAGTTCAGGGCCATCAGGGTGAGCATCTGCACCTGGTTGACGTCGTTGGTTCCGCGGGTGATGAGGGTGGCCGCGCCGAACCGGCCCAGCTCCTCCGCGGAGAACCCGTCCACCCGGGTGTACACGGCGCGGCGCAGGTCGCGGCCCACGCCCATGGACGCCTTCGCGCCGAACCAGACCGCGCTGATCGCGGCGACCACCTGCACCGCGGCCACGCCGAGCATGACGAGGCCCAGGTCCCAGATCCGGGCGGTGTCCCCGCGGGCCACGCCCTCGTCGATGATCCTGGCGTTGAGGCTGGGCAGGTAGAGCATGGCGAGCGTGCTGACCAGCTGCAGCACGATCACCGCCGTCACGGCGCCCGCGTAGGGGTTCAGGTGGCGGCGCAGCAGGGTCCAGAGCATGGGACTCCCTCGCGAGGCGTGGACGGGGCGGGCGGGGTGCGGTCAGGCGACACACACCTGGGAAGAGAGAACGCCTGAAGCACTCCGGCGGCCTGGGGCGCTCGGCACGCCGGGCCGTGACCCGGGCGTCAGGCCTGCGGGAGCGGGTTCGACGCGCGGCGCTCGTAGAGCGCCAGCGCGGCGGAGACGGAGACGTTCAGGGACTCCACCTCGGGGTGGATCGTGATGCTGACGGTGTGCTCGGCCGTCTCGGCGAGCCGGGCGGAGGGCCCGTGCTTCTCCGAGCCGAGCAACAGCGCCACGCGCCCGGGGATCTCCGCCACGGAGTCTAGGGCCTTCTCCGAGCCCAGGTCCAGCGAGACCAGCGGGACGCCGGCCTCGGCCAGCTGCGCGGCGACGTCGTCCGCCGAGGCCAGCGCCACCGGCAGGGAGAACACCATGCCGCGGGAGGCGCGGATGAGGCGGCGGTCCGTGACGGAGGCGAGGTCCGCGTCCACCAGGACCAGGCCCGCGGCGCCCAGGGCGCGCGCCGAACGCGTGATCGCGCCGATGTTGCCCATCAGCTTCACCCCGTCCAGCACGAGCACGTCCCCGGGGTGCTCCAGCACCTCCGCCACCGTCAGCGGCTTGGGACGGCGGGCCAGGGCGAAGACCCGCGAGCGGCGCTCGACGCCGAACAGCTCCTTGGCGGCGTGCGTGGAGACGACCTGCACGTCCTGGTCCGCGGGCAGGACGGCCGCGAGCGCGGCGGGCAGCTCGGCGTCCTCCCCGTGGAAGACGGTGAACAGCTCGACGCCGGCGGCGAGGGCGGCAAGGAGGTTCTCCTCGTCGTCCACGATGATGGCGCGCGAGGCCTTGTTCTTCCCCTTGAGCAGCTCGCGGACCTTGCGGAGGCGGGCGTCCTTCGGGTCGACGATGACACCGGCGGGAGCCTCGGCGGGCTGGTCGGCGGAGGCGGGCTGTGCGGGGGACTCGGAGGACATGTCCGCTATCCTAGGCGGGGGCCCGGACGGCACAGGGCCGCAGTAGGGTCGGAACGACCCCGAGGAGGAGCCCGATGTCCACCCCTCACGAGCACCACCACGACCACGCGCACGGCCCCTCGCCGGAGGAGGCCGCCGCGGACCCGGCCCTGCGGCGGCGCCTGTGGATCGCCCTGGCCCTGGCGGGGACCGTGGTCCTCGCGCAGGCGGTGGGCGCGGCCCTGACCGGCTCGCTGGCCCTGCTCACGGACACCGCCCACGCCGTCACCGACGCCTCCGGGCTGGCGGTCGCCCTCGTCGCCGCGATCCTCATGGCGCGTCCGGCGACGCCGCGGCGCACCTGGGGGCTGCGTCGCCTGGAGGTCGTGGCCGCCCTGGGCCAGGCGGCGCTGCTGCTGCTCGTGGGCGCCTACTCCGCCGTCGAGGCGGTGCGCCGGCTGGTGGAGCCCCCGGCGGTGGACGGCACCGGGATGCTCCTGTTCGGCGTGCTCGGCCTCGCCGCGAACCTGGCGGCGGCGGCCGTGCTCGCCTCCTCCCGCGGGGCCAACCTGAGCATGCGGGCGGCGTTCCTGGAGGTGGTCAACGACGCCCTGGGCTCGCTGGGCGTGATCGCGGCGGCCGCCGTCGTCGCGGTCACCGGGTGGACCCGCGCGGACGCCGTGGCCGGCCTGCTGATCGTGGTGCTGATCGTCCCCCGGGCGGTGTCCCTGCTGCGGCAGACGCTGCGGGTGCTGCTGGAGTTCACCCCGGAGGGCCTCGACCTCGACGAGGTGCGCACCCACCTGCTGGAGGTCGAGCACGTGCTGGAGGTCCACGACCTGCACGCCTCCACGGTCGCCACCGGGCTCCCGGTGCTCACGGCCCATGTGGTGGTGGAGGACGGCTGCTTCACCGATGGGCACGCCGCGCAGATCCTCGAGCAGCTCCGCGAGTGCACCCGCGAGCACTTCCCGCTGGCGGTGCCGCACTCCACATTCCAGCTGGAGACGGCCGCCATCGCCGCGGACGACGCCCATCACACGGCGCATCCCTGACGCCACCGGGGGGAGCGGGCATCATGGCCCCATGACCGACGACGCCGCCCGCACCCCCGCCTCGACCGACGCCGCGAGGTGACCCTGCGCTTCCTGGCCGCCCCGACCGACCTGGGG
>NZ_JAKRNH010000136.1:0-5454 GCF_022346985.1 Micrococcus sp. ACRRV | reverse complement strand
GCACGGACGCCCGGCAGGCCCTGGCCGAGGAGCTCTCCCCCGAGCTCGCCGCGCACGAGGACGCGATCCTCCTGGACCCGCGCCTGTCGGCGCGCGTGGCCGCGGTCGACGACGCCGGCCTCGCAGGTGAGGACGCCCGCCTGCTGGAGCGCACGCGCACCCGCCTGGAGATCGCCGGCGCGGGCCTGGACGAGGCCGGCCGCGCCGAGCTCGCCCGCCTCAACGGCGAGCTGGCGGCCCTCTCCGCCGCCTACACCCGACGGCTCGTGGCCGACACCGCCGCCCGCGCGGTCCTGGTGACGGACCGCGAGCGCCTGGCCGGGCTGGGGGCGGACGACCTGGCGGCGGCGGAGCGCGCGGCCGCGGAGGCGGGGCACCGCAGGGCGGACGCGGCGGAGGGTGCGGGGCCGTGGCTGCTGACGCTGTCGCTGTTCACGTCGCAGCCGTGGCTGGCGGACCTGGAGGACGCTGGGCTGCGGCGGGAGGTGTTCGAGGCGTCGGTGGGCCGGGGGTCCTCCGGAGAGCACGAGACGCTGACGACGGCGATGCGGATCGTGCGTCTGCGACTGGAGAAGGCGCGGCTGCTGGGGGCGGCGTCGTGGGCGGAGCATGCGCTGCGGGACCGGGCGGCGCCGTCGGTGGCGGCGGTGGAGGGGCTGCTGGGCTCCCTGACGGGGCCGGCGATGGCCAACGCGCGCCGGGACGCCGAGGCGGTGGCGGAGGGGGACGCGCCGGTGGCGCCGTGGGACTGGCCGTTCCTCTCGGCGGCGCACGCGCGGGAGGCGTTCGACGTGGACGCGGGGGCGCTGCGGCCGTGGTTCGAGCTGGACCGGGTCCTGACCCGGGGCGTGTTCGCGGCGGCGACGGCGCTCTACGGGCTGCGGTTCGCGGAGCGGGAGGATCTGGCGGGGCACCTGTACCGGCCGGGGATCCGGGTGTGGGAGGTGACGGACGAGGACGGCCGCGGGGTGGGTCTGTTCGTGGGCGACTTCTTCGCGCGTCCGACGAAGTCCGGCGGGGCGTGGATGCACAACGTGGTCGACGCCTCGGCGGCGCTGGGCACCCGCCCCGTGGTGTTCTGCACGACGAACGTGCCGGCTCCGGCGGAGGGGCGCCCGGCGCTCCTGACACTGGACGAGGCGACGACGCTGTTCCACGAGTTCGGGCATGTGCTGCACGGGCTGCTGGCGGAGGGCAAGTACCCGTCGCTGACGGGCACGGCGGTGCCGCGGGACACGGTGGAGTTCCCGTCGCAGGTGAACGAGGTGTGGCTGCGGGAGCCGTCCCTGCTGGCGGACTACGCCCGGCATGTGGAGACGGGCGCGGAGCTGCCGACGGGGACGCTGGAGCGGCTGGAGGCGGCGGACCTGTGGGGCGAGGGCTACCGGACCGTGGAGTACCTCGGGGCGACGCTGCTCGACTGGGCGTGGCACACCCTCACGGAGGACACCGTGGACGCGGCGACCGCGGACCCTGCCGGATTCGAGCGGCGGGTGCTGACGGAGGCGGGGATCGACGTCGACCTGGTGCCGCCGCGTTACGGGACGGGCTACTTCAAGCACGTGTTCGGCAACGACTACGCGGCCGGGTACTACTCGTACATCTGGGCGGAGGTGCTGGACGCGGACGCCGTGGAGTGGTTCCGGGAGCACGGCGGCCTGACCCGGGAGAACGGGCGCCGGTTCGCGGAGGAGCTGCTCTCCCGGGGCGACACGCGGGACGTGCTGGAGTCCTACCGGGCGTTCCGGGGACGGGACGCGGAGCTGGAGCCGCTGCTGCGGCGTCGGGGGCTGCTGCCGGAGGGCGCCTGAGGCGCCCCGGGCGGGCTCACGGCGCCCGGCCGCGGCGCCGTGAGCACCGCCCGGAGGAACCCGCGGACGCTGCGGTCCCACTTCACGGGGTCCACGTTCTGCTCGCGTGTGTGGCGGGCCTGGTGGAATCGCACGAACCGCACGAGCGCGGGGTTGCGCTCCGCCAGGTCCTGCGAGGGGCCGACCGGCACGTACTCGTCGTCCTCGGAGTGCAGGATCAGGGTGGGCACGCGGACGTGGTCGGCACGCGTCACCCAGTCCAGGGCCTTGAGGTCCACCGGGGCGGCGAGCCCGGTGACGAGGCGGCCGGCCCGGTTGGAGAGCAGCCACTGGCCGAGCAGGCCGATCCCCTCGGGGATGCGGTTGAGGCGGGCCTGGTGGCGGAGCACGTCCATCCAGTCGACGACCGGCCCCGTGAGCACGATCCCCCGCACGCGGGAGGTGAGGTCGGACCGGTCGGCGGTCTGCAGGACGACGGCGCCGCCCATGGACCAGCCGAACAGGACGACGTCGCGGGCGCCGTGGTCGAGGGCGTAGCGGACGGCGGCCTCCACGTCCTCCCACTCGGTGGTGCCCAGCCCGTAGCGGGCGTCCTCGGCGTCGGGGGCGTCGCCGTCGTTGCGGTAGGACACCAGCAGTGAGGTCATGCCGAGGCGGGCGGCGGTGGGCACGGCGCGCAGGCCCTCGTTGCGGACGGCGCCGCGGCCGTGCACCATCACGGCCCACATCCCCTCGCCGGCCCGCTCCTCGCCGTCCTCGGCCGGCGGGGGGTCGATGCGCCAGGCGGGGGCGGCGCCGCCGGGGACGGGGACCTCCACGTCCGTGGCCTCGAGGCCGGCCTCGGCGGGACCGGGCCAGATGAACGCGGTGAACCGGCCCCGGACGGCCGAGCGCAGGTCCCCGGAGTAGACCTCCTCCACGACCCGCTGCACGGTCCCGTCGCGGGGGTCGCAGGAGCGGATCGCGCCGATGCGGGCACACCCCTCCCCGCCGTGGAACGTCAGCGAGTACGTGCCGGGCACGGTGGTGTGCTCGTCGGCCGGGAGGATGACGTCCATCCCGTCCCCGGTGTCCAGGACCGCGAGGACGGCCGTGTGCTCGGGCCGCGAGCGCACCGGGGTGACCACGGTGCGGGCGAACACGCCGGCCAGCCCCGCGGAGGCGCCGGCCAGGACGAAGGCCGCGGACGCCGCGACGGACGCGGCGGCGGGGGCCAGCCGGGCCGCGGGGCGGGCCACGGCGGCCGAGCCGCGGAGTGAGCCGAGGAGCGCGTCGCGGAGGTCCGGGCGGGCCCGGAGGCGCGGGCTGTGACGTCGGGGGCAGGCCATGGGGCCATTGTGGACCACCCGGCCGGGAACATCCCGCGGGCGCCCCGGGTTGGCACGGGCATGAGCCAGAACCACGCCACCGTTCCCTCCGGCGCCGACGACGCCGCCCGCCCCGCCGCCCTCACCGACGAGGAGTGGGCGCGCCGCCTGACCCCGGAGGAGTTCCACGTGCTGCGCCGGGCCGGCACGGAGCGCCCCTACACCGGCGAGTACTGGGACTCCCGCGTGCAGGGCGTCTACGCGTGCCGCGCGTGCGGCGTCGAGCTGTTCCGCTCGGAGGAGAAGTTCGACTCGCACTGCGGCTGGCCCTCCTTCTTCGCCCCGCTGGCCGAGGACCGGGTGGTCTACGTCAAGGACGCCACGCTCGGCATGGAGCGCATCGAGGTGCGCTGCGCGGCGTGCGGGTCCCACATGGGCCACGTGTTCGCCGGCGAGGGGTACGACACCCCCACGGACCTGCGGTACTGCATCAACTCGATCTCGCTGCGCCTCACCCCCGCGGACGTCGCGGCGATCGGCACGGAGGCGGACCCCGCCGGGGACCGGGCGTGAGCGCAGCCCGCCCCGCGGGGCTGCGGGCGTTCGCCTCGGACAACTACGCGGGCGTGCACCCGGACGTGTGGGCCGCGATGGCCGACGCGGACGCGGATCACGCCGTGTCCTACGGCGAGGACCCCACCAGCGCCGCCCTGCAGGAGAAGGTGCGGGAGGTGTTCGGCGAGCGGGCGTTCGCCGTGCCCGTGTTCACCGGGACGGCCGCGAACGTCCTCGCCCTCCAGGCGCTGACCCCGCCGTGGGGCTCCGTGGTCACCGCCGCCTCCTCCCACCTCATCCACGACGAGGGCGGCGCGCCCGAGCGCCTGGGTCGGACCCCGCTCGTCCCCGTGCCGACCCCGGACGGTCGGCTCACCGGAGAGCTCGCGGCGGCCCACGTGCGCCGGGACGGCTTCGTGCACGCCAGCCAGCCCGCCGTCGTCGAGATCGCGCAGGCCACGGAGCTCGGCACGGTGTACTCCGCCGCCCAGGTGCGGGAGGTGGCCGACGCCGCGCACGCCGCCGGTGCCGCGCTCTACATGGACGGGGCGCGCCTGTCCAACGCCGCCGCAGCGCTCGACCTGCCGCTGCGCGCGTTCACCACCGACGCCGGGGTGGACGTCGTCTCCTATGGCGGCACGAAGAACGGAGGCCTCGGGGCGGAGGCCGTGATCGTGCTGAATCCGGAGGCCGTCGTCGCGGCACGGATGGTCGGGCCCGCCGACGTGCCGGGCGGGGACGCCGCCGACGCGCGGGACCGGGCCCGCGCCGCCCTCGGCTACCTGCGCAAGCAGGACATGCAGCTGGCATCCAAGCACCGCTACCTCGCGGCCCAGCTGCTGGCGCTGCTCACGGACGACCTCGGCATCGCCCTGGCCGCACAGGCCAACCGCATGGCCCGCGTGCTCGCCGACGCGGTCGCCGGGCTGGACGACGTCGAGCTCGCCCGCGCCCCGGAGGCCAACGCGGTGTTCGCCCGGCTGGACCCGGATGTCGCCGCCGAGGTCCGCCTCCGCCACCCGTTCTACGACTGGGACGCGGCCGCCCACGAGGTGCGCTGGATGACCTCCTGGGACACGACGGACGCGGACGTCGAGTCGTTCGTGGATGCCCTCGCCGCCGCCCTCCGGGCGCGTCGCCCCCGGTGAGGGGCCGGCCGGTCCTAGGCTGGACGCCATGACCGAGTCGGGACCCCGGGCGCCGGCCCCCGCCGCCGGAGGCGCCTCCGGCGCGTTCGCGGACGCGCTCGCGGACCTGCGCGCGGCCCACCCCCGGCCTGAGGTGCGCCTGCGTCCGATCCCCGACCCTCCCGGCCTCGCCCCGTTCGCGGTGACCCTGGCCGCCGACGTCCTGGACCCCCACGGCGCGGAGGCCGACCCCCTGGCGACGGGGCGGTTCGTGCTCCTCCACGACCCGGCCGGCTCCCCCGTGTGGCGGGGCGACTTCCGGGTGGTCACCTACATCCGGGCGAGCCTCGAGCCGGACGTCGCCACCGACCATCTGGCCGGTGCCGTCGCCTGGGACTGGCTCGCCGAGGCCCTCGAACGGCGCCACGCCGCGCACACGGAGGCCGGCGGCACCGCCACCCGGCAGCTCGCCGAGCACTTCGGCACGCTCGCACTGGAGCCCGGCTGGACGGACATCGAGCTGCGCGCCTCGTGGACCCCCGGCCCCCGCGACCTCGGCGCCCACCTCGAGGCGTGGTCGGACATGATCTGCGCCTTCGCCGGCCTGCCCCCGCTCGCCGACGACGACGTCCCCGCCGCCGGGACGGTCCGAGG
>NZ_JAKRNH010000135.1:0-5562 GCF_022346985.1 Micrococcus sp. ACRRV | reverse complement strand
CCTCCTTCAGGGGGCTGTCCCACAATGGTGGGCATGACCGTCACGCCCCCGCCCGGCTCCCCCGCCGACGCCGCCGCGCGCCCCGCGGCGTCCTCGCGCCGCCCCCGCGGGTCGCGCTGGGCGTGGCTGCTCGGGCTCGCGGCGGCGGCCGGCGTCGTGGCGCTGGTCCACGCCGTGTTCGTGGGGACCTCCGGCGGGCAGCTGCTGGAGTACCAGGTGTTCCACGCCGTGGAGGACCGCTGGGGCACCCGTTCCACGGGCCCGGCCCAGCGGATCCTCACGGTGCTGCCAGTGGTCCTGGCGGGCGCCGCCACGCTCGCGGCGCTGGCCTGCCTGATCCCGCGGCGGACGCGGCGGCGGGGTGTCGTCGCGCTGGTGGCGCTGGCCGGGGCCAATGTGGGCACGCAGGCCCTCAAGGAGTCCCTGGGGCGGCCGTCGTTCGCCAACCACGTGCCCTGGGCGGGCGGGAACTCGCTGCCCTCCGGCCACACGACGCTCGCGGCCTCGGCCGCCGTGGCCGCGCTCCTGCTGGTGCCCGCGCGCTGGCGCCCGGCGGTGGCCGTCGTGGGCGCCGGGGCCACCGCGCTCACCGGCTCGGCCGCCTACCTGGAGGCCTGGCACCGTCCCTCGGACATGGCCGCGGCGTTCGGGGTCGCGGCCTTCTGGGCCGTCCTCGTGGCCCCCTGGCGACGCGCGGCGGACCGCCATCCGCGCCACGCCTCCCGGGCCGCTCTCGCCGTGGAGCGGATGCTCTGGACGCTCGGCGTCGCCGGTGTGCTCGTGGGCCTGGGACTCGCCGTCGCAACCCTGGGCTCCCCGGCCGTGAGCGCGGACCCGCACCCGCTGGCGGCCCCCGCCGGGGCGCTGCTCAGCGGCGCGCCCGCCCTCGTGCTCTGCGCCGCCCTGCTGACCGGCCTGCGCCGCGCCGAACAGCGCTGAGGACCCGGAGAGCAGTGGGGACCGGCGCCGCCCCACGGGGGCGACGCCGGTCCTCGGCCGTGCGTCGGCCCTCAGATCCGCGCGAGCGCGGCCTGCGGGTCGTTCAGGCAGTCCGCCACGAACGTCAGGAACGCGCTCGCGGTGGCGCCGTCGGTGACGCGGTGGTCGAAGGTCACGGTCATCTCGGTGACCTTGCGGACCACGATCTCGCCGTCCACGACCCAGGGGCGGTCGATGATGCGGCCGATGCCGAGCATGCCCACCTCGGGGATGTTCAGGATCGGGGTCGCACCGTCGGTGCCGAGCGGGCCGTAGTTGTTCAGCGTGAACGTGCCGCGGGTGAGCTCGGCCGGAGCGGCCCTGCCCGCGCGGGCACGGCTGACGGTGTCGTTGATCGCGGCGGTGAGCTCGTCCGCCGATAGCTTCTCCGCGTGCTCCACGGAGGGCACCATGAGGCCGCGGTCGGTCTGCACCGCCAGGCCGAGGTGCACGCCGTCGACCTCGACGATCTCGTCCTTCCCGTCCGCGCCGGCCTCGATGCGCGCGTTCATCACCGGGTAGCGGCGCAGGCCGGCCAGGGTGAAGCGGGCGATCAGGCCGAGCAGGCTCGGGGCGTTCTCCGGGTCCTTCGCCTTGAGCTGCGCGCGCAGCTCCAGCAGCGCGGTGACGTCCACGTCCAGCCACGCCGTGACGTCGGGGACCTCGCGGCGCGAGCGGGAGAGCTGGTCCGCGATCACCTTGCGCACGCCCGAGATCGGGGTGCGGGCGACGACGGCCAGGCCGGTGCGCGCGTCCGTGGCGCCCGCCGCGACGGCGGGGGCCTGGGCGGCGGCCGACGGGGCCGGGGCGGCCTGCACCGGCGCGGGGGCCTGGGCGTCCTGCGGGGCGGATGCGCCCCCGGCCGCGCCCAGCACGTCGGCGCGGGTGATGAGGCCGTCCGGGCCGGTGCCGGTCAGGGTGGCCACATCGACGCCGCGCTCGCGGGCGAGCTTGCGGACGATCGGGGAGGTCACGCGCGGGGCGCGGCCCGACGCGGCGGGGGCGGCACCCGCAGCGGCCTGGGTCGTGCCGGCGCCGACGCGGGCGCGCTTGGACGGACGCGAGCGGGAGGTGGCGGTGTGGCCGGAGGTGCCGTAGCCGATGAGCACGGCGCCGGAGGCCTCGTCGTCGGAGCCGGCCACGTCGCCGTCGCCGCCACGGGCCTTGTCCGGCTTCGGCTGGACGCCCGCGCGCTCCTCCTCGCGGTAGCTGAGCGCGCCGGGGACGGCGCCGTCCGCCGCGGGGGCGGTGCCGGCGTCGGCCGCGGAGGACGGGGGCGGAGCGTCGCCGGCGGACTCGCCGACGGCGCCGACCGTGATCAGGGGCGCGCCGACCTCCATGGTCTCGCCCTCGGCGCCGTGCAGGGTGAGCACGGTGCCGGCGAAGGGGCTGGGCACCTCGACGAGCGCCTTGGCGGTCTCGACCTCGACCATCGGCTGGTCGACGGCGACCTCGTCGCCCTCGGCCACGAGCCAGCGGACGATGTCGGCCTCGGTCAGGCCCTCGCCCAGGTCGGGCAGCAGGAAGGTGTTGCTCATGCGCGGGCCTCCTCGGCGTCCAGGTCCCAGTTCAGGTCGTCGATCGCGTCCAGGATGCGGTCGACGTTGGGCAGGTGGTGCTCCTCGAGCTTCGGCGCGGGGAACGGGATGTCGAAGCCGGTCACGCGGCCCACGGGCGCCGCCAGCGAGTGGAAGCAGCGCTGCTGGATGCGGGCCACCAGCTCGGAGGCCACGGACGCGAAGCCCTGCGGCTCGGCGACGACGACGGCGCGACCGGTCTTGGCCACGGACGCGGCCATGGTGTCCTCGTCCAGCGGGTTCACGGTGCGCAGGTCCACGACCTCCACCGAGAGGCCCTCCTCCGCGGCCGCCTGAGCGGCGGCGAGGCAGGTGGGCACGGACGGGCCGTAGGACACCAGGGTGACGTCGGCGCCCTGGCGGACGACGGCGGCGCGCGCCCAGGCCTCACCCTGCGCGGTCTTCTCCTGCGCGCGGGCCCACTGCTCGTCGAACTCGGCGCGGAGCTCGTCGAGGTCCAGGTCGGCCTTGGTCCAGTACATCTTCTTCGGCTCCATGAACACCACCGGGTCGTCCAGGCGGATGGCGGAGCGCAGCATCAGGTACGCGTCCTTCACGGAGGCCGGGGTGTACACCTTCAGGCCCGGGGTGTGGGCGTAGTAGGACTCCGAGGAGTCGCAGTGATGCTCCACGCCGCCGATGCCGCCGCCGTAGGGAATGCGGATGACGATCGGCATCGGCGCGCCGCCCTTGGTGCGGTTGCGCATCTTGGCCACGTGCGAGGCGACCTGCTCGAAGGCGGGGTAGGCGAAGGCGTCGAACTGCATCTCGATCACCGGGCGGGCGCCGCCGAGGGCCATGCCCACGGCCATGCCGGCGATGCCCGACTCGGCCAGCGGGGTGTCGAAGCAGCGCTCGTCGCCGAAGCGCCGCGTCAGACCGTCGGTGATGCGGAAGACGCCGCCGAGGGTGCCGACGTCCTCGCCGAACACCACCACCATGTCGTCGGCGGCCATCTCGTCGGCCAGCGCCGCGTTGAGCGCGGCGGCGAAGGTCAGGGTCGCCATGCTCAGGCCTCCTTGTTCTCGGAACGGGACAGCTCCTCGGCCAGCTGCGCGCGCTGGGCGGCGAGCTGGGGGGTCTGCACGGAGTACACGTGGTCGAACAGCTCGAGGGGGTCGAGCTCCACGTCGGCGTTCATGGCGTCGCGCAGCTGCTGGGCCACATCCTCGGCGTCCTTCGCGATGGAGGCGGAGACCTCCGCGGTGAGGGCGCCGGTGGACTCGAGGTAGGCGGTCATCCGGCGCAGCGGATCGCGCACCTCCCACTCCTTCACCTCGGAGTCCTCGCGGTAGCGGGTGGGGTCGTCGGTGTTGGTGTGGGCCTGCATGCGGTAGGTGTCCGCCTCGACGAGGAACGGGCCCTTGCCCTCGCGGCACAGGTCCACGGCGCGGCCGAGCACGGCGAGCAGGGCGGCGAGGTCGTTGCCGTCCACGCGCTCGCCGGCGAGTCCGTAGCCCACGGCCTTGTGGGCCAGGGACGGGGCCGCCGACTGCTTCGCGAAGGGCACGGAGATGGCGAACTTGTTGTTCTGCACGAGGAAGATCACGGGCAGCTTGAACACGGCCGCGAAGTTCAGGGCCTCGTGGAAGTCGCCCTCGGAGGTGCCGCCGTCGCCGACCATGGCCAGGCACACGACGTCCTCGCCGCGCAGGCGGGCGGCCTTGGCCATGCCCACGGCATGCAGCAGCTGGGTGGTGAGCGGGGTCGACTGGACGGAGACGCGGTGCTCCTTCGGGTCGTAGCCCTGGTGCCAGGTGCCCTGGAAGGAGACCATGACGTCGAGCGGAGCCACGCCGCGCGCGATCACGGCCACGGTGTCGCGGTACGTGGGGAACAGCCAGTCGTCCTGGCCGAGGCACACGGCGGCGGCGACCTCGGAGGCCTCCTGGCCGTGGGAGGACGGGTACACGGCCATGCGGCCCTGGCGCACGAGCGCGTAGGCCTGGTCGTTCACGCGGCGGCCGATGACCAGGTGCCGGTAGGCGGCGAGGAGCTCCTCGTCCGAGGGCAGCGGGTACTCGTGGCCGGGGGCGGTGCCCTGCTCCTCGGCGGGGAGCAGCTCGCCTTCAGGGGAGATCAGCTGGATCCGGCGGGCGGCCGGGAGCAGGTACTCCTCCAGGGTGATGCCGAAGGCGGCGGCGGCCTCCGTGCGCGTGTCGGGCGTGGCCGGCCCGGGGCGGGTGCTGGTCATGGCGTCCTCTCGATCTGTGCCACCAGTGTGGAGCGTTCCGGCACTTCGTCGACGGGTATGGGAGAATCAGTGGACAACCGTTCGGATCTTCCGGATTCTGGAAGACATCCTGCCGATGTGACGGGTCTCACGATGACCGTGCGTCGCCTCCCGGAGGTGCGCGGGCGTCGTCGTCGGGCGCCGTCCCGTGAGCGAAGCGAGACCGCCATGAGCACATCCTCCCCCCTGGACCGCGTGGACCGCGCGATCGTCCGCGAGCTGTCCCAGGACGGCCGCCTCTCCGTGGCCGCGCTGGCCGAGCGCGTGCACGTCTCCCGCGCCCACTGCTACTCCCGCCTCAACCGCCTCCAGGACTCCGGCGTCATCACCGGCTTCTCCGCCCGCGTGGACCCCGTGAAGACCGGCTTCACCGCGTCCGCCCACGTCATGCTCAAGCTGCGCCAGCACGACTGGCGCGAGCTGCGCGCCGCCCTGCTGGCCATCCCCGAGGTGTGGCACGTCTCCCTGGTCGGCGGGAACATGGACGTCGTCCTGCTGGTGCGCGCCCGGGACACCGCCGACCTGCGACACGTGATCTTCGAGAAGCTCCAGTCCCTGCCCGCCGTCGTGGACACGCAGACCTACATGATCTTCGACGACCACGCCTCCGGCCAGACCATGCCCCCGGAAGAGGGCGCGGACGCCCCCCGCACCCCCACCGCGTTCGGCTGACCGGCCCGTCGCCGCACAGCGGGGGCGGCCGAGCGCGGTCACTATCCTGGGGCGCATGTCATCCCGCACCACCGGCGCCACCCCGCCGGGCACCGCCCCGTC
>NZ_JAKRNH010000134.1:0-5573 GCF_022346985.1 Micrococcus sp. ACRRV | reverse complement strand
GTGCGGGAGGGGGTCCGGGTGGTCCGGGAGGGGGCACGGATCAGCGCAGGCCGCGGCCGACGCCCTGGTCCGAACGGGACGTGGCCGTCAGCGGGCGGCGGTGAGGCGACGGCGCAGCGCCACCAGCACGCCGGCGGCCGCGGCGGCGAGGCCCGCGGGAAGCCAGGCGGCGGCGTCGCCGGTCTGGACCTTGCCCGGCACCGCATGGGAGCCGTCGGAGGGCTGCTCCGACGGCTGCTCGGCGGGCTTCTCCGCCAGCCAGGCGTCACGGGCGGCGACGCCCACGTCCGGGAAGTCGGTGAAGAAGCCGTCGACGCCGGCGTCGAGGACCTCGGTGATGTACGCGGCCAGGTCGCCGTGCTCCACCGGGTTCTCAGAGGAGCGGAACTGCAGCGGCAGGGACTGGTTCTCCGCGCGGAAGGTGTACGGCACCACCGTGAGCCCGGCGTCGTGGGCCACCTCCACCAGGCCGGTGGGCGCGCCCAGGGAGCCGTCCTGGTTCAGGGCGATGACCTGGCGCAGCTCCGGGCCGTAGATGTCGATGCCGTTGAAGGCGGCCTCGGCGGCGCCGGCCGGGGTGGAGAAGTAGGCGTAGTCGCGGGCGGTGTCCCCGGAGAGCACGGCGTCGTAGCCGGAGCCCTCGTACCAGAGCAGGTACGCGGTGTCGGCCTGCAGGCCGAGCCGGGTGTTCATCTCGGCCAGGTTGGAGAACTCGAACGACTGCACCACGGCGCGGCCGTCGGCGTGGTTGAGGCCGTGCTCCTCCAGCAGCTCGATGACCTCCTCCTCCTGGGACAGGCCGATGCCGTCGAAGTAGGAGGGGTGCTTGATCTCCGGGATGATGCCGATCTCGCGGCCGTACTTCGCGGAGAGCTCCTCGCGCAGCTTCAGGTCCTCCTCGAAGGTGGGGACCTGGTACATGCCGTCGTAGGCCGCGGAGCCCGGGCGGGCCTCGGGCAGGCGCTCCTTGGCGCGCAGGGTCTTGAGCTCGGCGAGGGTGAAGTCCTCGGTGAACCAGCCGGTGATCTCCACGCCGTCGACCGTCTTGGTGGTCTTCCGGTCCGCGAACTCGGGGCGCTCGGAGACGTCGGTGGTGCCGGTGATGTCGTTCTCGTGACGGTCGACCAGCACACCGTCCTTGGTGGAGACCAGGTCGGGCTCGATCACGTCCGCGCCCTGGGCCACGGCCAGCTCGTAGGCGGCCAGGGTGTGCTCCGGGCGGTAGGCGGAGGCGCCGCGGTGTGCGACGACGTCCGGGCGCTCGGCCTGGGTGATCGGCTCCCTGGCGGGGATCGCGGCGGAGGCCGGCACGGCCAGCGGGGCGGCCACGGCGACGGCGGCGGTCAGCGCGGCGAGGCCGCGGGCGGTGGTGCGGAGGGCGGTCATGGGACGGTCCTTTCGGGACGGGAGCGATGACCTCTCCAGGTGCCCATGTCCGGGTGGCGTCCCGGGGCCGCCCCGGACGCGGACGGGTGAACCCCCGGTGACGAGTGCGTGGACCCCTGGCTGTTCCGGGCGCGGAGACGGCCCGGCGGGGCGTGCGAGGGGCGCGCAGCCACTCAGCCCTCGGCGGCGCGGCGCTCCTCACGCAGCGGCGCGAGCTGCGCGCCCAGCCAGTCCACGTAGCCCGGGATCCAGTGCGCGTCGCCGTCGTTCCAGTGCTGGGCCACTACGGACTGGGGGAACACCACGGCGTCGGAGAGCGGATCGCGCAGGCCGAGGTCCGTGGCGTCACCCTCCGTGACGGCGACCCAGGCCAGCCCATGGCGGGCGCCCAGGTGCTCGCCCAGCAGCACCGCCACGACGTCGAGGAGCACGCCCAGCTCGTCCGGGTCCACGTCCTCGGACCGCGAGCGCGCCAGGAGGCGGCCGTGGTACGCGTCCACGGCGTCGAGGTCCAGATGGCCCGTGCCCTCCTGGGCGGCGAAGTCGCGGCGGACGGCCACCCACTCCTGCTCGGCGGCGGTGAGGGGTCGGATCTGCTGCTCGCTCATGCCCCCGATTCCATCACGCCCCGGCCCGGCTGGGAGACTGGGGGCATGCGCATCCTGACCGTCTGCCTGGGGAACATCTGCCGCTCGCCCGCCGCGGAGGCGGTGCGCGCCGGACGCGTCTGACGCGCCGCACGCGCCGCACGCTTTCGTTCGCGAAATAGACGGCGCGCCGGGCGCTTTCGTGAACGAAGTGGACGCGGTCGCCCCCGAAGGCCTTGCGTTTCGCGCACCAAAAGGTGAGACACGCCGTGCGTTTCACGCACGAAAACGGGGGGGTCAGCCGGTGGCGTCGGGGCCGTCGTCGGCCCCGTCGAGGACCGCGAGGATCCGCTCGGCCGCGTCGGCCCGGAGCGCCCCGCGGCGCGCGGCGCGCTGCGCCGTGGCCCGGGCCAGGGACTCCCACACGGCCAGCACGTCCGCCGGCATGCCGCCGTCCACGAGCTCGCGGAGGGTGTCCCGGTGTCCGCGCACGGTCTCCACGTCGCCCCGGGCCACGGGGCCGGTGAGGGCGCCGTCACCGTCGGTGAGCGCGTTCTCCAGGGAGGCCTGCATCAGGGGGCGGAGCATCCGCTCCGGCTCCGCGACGCCGATCTCCTCCAGGATCTGCCGCGCCTGCGCCGTCACGGTCACCAGGTGGTTAGACCCGTGCGAGAGCGCCAGGTGGTAGGCCGCGCGGTCGGCCTCCTTGACCACCACCGGGTCGCCGCCCATCTCCACCACGAGCGCCTGCGCCACCGGCAGCACCACCGGGTCCGCGGTCACCCCGAACACGCAGTCCTGCAGGCGCGCCAGGTCCAGGCTCAGCCCCGTGAACGTCATGGCCGGGTGCACGGCCAGCGGGATCGCCCCGTGCGCGCGCACCGGGTCCATCACCCGCACCCCGTGCCGACCGGAGGTGTGCACCAGCAGGTGACCGGTCTGGATGTGGCCCGCCGCGGCCAGTCCGGCGATGAGCTCGGGCAGCGCGTCGTCCGGGACGGCGAACAGCACCATCTCCGAGCGGCGCAGGATCTCCGGGAGCTCCAGCACGGGCACGCCCGGCAGCAGGGCCTCGGCCCGCGTCCGGGACGCCTCGGAGACCGCGTGCACGCCCGTGATCGTGTGCCCGGCCCCGCGCAGCGCCGCGCCCAGCACGGCCCCCACGCGCCCGGCGCCGATCACGCCGACGCCCAGCCGCCCCGGCCGGTCCGCGGGGTCCGCCCCGGTCAGCTCCGGGCTCATGTCCATCCGGCTCACGCCGTCTCCTCTCCTCGGTGCTCCGTCGTCGCCACGGGCGGGGTGTCCCCGGGGCGCGGGCCCGTCTCCATGGGCACGACGCCGGCCGCGGCCATCTCCGCCCGCCCCACCTCGGTGCGGGCCACCTCGGCGGTGCGGCGCTCGAAGCGCTCCAGCTCCTCGGGGAGCATCCACCGGTTGCGGTCGGTCAGCCGGCGGGACACCGCCGCATGCCGGGACTCGACCTCGAACAGCTCGGCCAGCACGTCCTCGTCCAGGCCGCGCAGCCGCGCCGCGCCGCCGGCCATGTGGACGCGCAGCGTGGCCACGCGCAGGCGCCGCTGCACGGGCCCCTGGGTGAGCGCCACGGCCTGCAGGCGCTCGTGCTGCACGGTCTGCACGCTCCGGGAGAGCCGGCCGTGCCGGACCACCAGCAGGGTCGGGGTGAGGGCGTACCCGTGGCGACGCCACGTGAGCCAGTGCCACCACCAGGCCGCCCGGCGCGGCACGTGGCGGAACCCGCCCTCCTCGCCGGAGCCGGTCATGGCGGTGCGCATCAACTCCCCCGCGGCCCGCGCGTCACCGCCCAGGCCAGGGTCCGGGGCCACCACCTGGAGCACGCGCAGCACATCCTCCCAGGGGCCCACGGGCAGGGCGACGTCGCGGCGGCGCCCCTCCGCCTCGAGGCCGCCGTACCCGGCCACGGACACCTTCACCCGGTGCCAGCCGAACGGCCGCCAGAACAGCGGCTGGGAGATCTCCACTCCCTGCACGCGCCCCGGCGGGACGGTCTGGGAGACCGTCTCCGTGAACCCGTACCGCAGGCGCAGCCCGTCCGAGGAGTCCCGCACGGTGAACCCCCAGCCCTTGTTCAGCCCGGACCAGACGGCGCCGGCCAGGGAGAACAGCAGCGGGAACGTGGAGCCCAGGGTGACGGCCCAGACCCCGGCCTCCTCCCCCGCATTCGCGTCCGGAAACAGCAGGAGCAGCAGGGAGAGCACCGCGGGGACGGCCACGACGGCGCCGAGGAGGCCCATCACCGTGGAGGACAGCAGCACCGAGCCGATCAGCCGGCCGGCGGGCACGCGCAGGAGCACCGGCCCCTGCTCCTCCGGGTCGACCAGCAGACCCCGGACGGGCCCGGCCGCGGCGGGGCCCCCCGCCGCCTCGGGAGCCGCGGACGGGACCGGGCGCGCCGCCGCGGCGCCCGAGGCACGGTCGAGGATCTGCCGGCGCACGGCCGCCGCCTGGGCCTTGGGCAGGTAGGCGAGCTCCAGGGCGGAGTCCCCGCCGCCGTCGGCCGCCTCCACCTTCACGACGGCCAGGCCGATCAGGCGCGCCGGCAGGGGGTGCTGCAGGTCCACGGCCTGCAGGCGGTCGTAGTGCATCTGCCGGCGGGAGCGGAACAGCCAGCCCTGCTTGAGCTCGATCTCCTCCGCGCCGATCCGGAACCGGGTGAACCACCAGGAGAAGAAGAACGCCAGGCCCACCAGCAGCAGCACGCCCAGGGCGATCCCGCCGCCGATCAGCAGCCCCCGGCCGTCCACGCCCGGGCCGCCCCCGGCGTCGGCGCCGAACAGCCCGCCGATCCACCGCTCCACGACGTCCCGCAGGGCGAAGAACAGGAACGTGGCCACCATGACCCAGCCCCGGATCCAGGGCGAGGCGGGATGCACGCGGACCCAGCCGGCGTCGTCGGCGGCCGGGGCGGGGGCGATGCGGCCGTCCTCCGGGGACGGCCCGGACGCGAGGCCCTCCGGGCGCGGGGCGGGGGCGCTCACAGCCCCGCCAGGCGGGCCTGGCCGCGGGCCATCAGGACCTCGCGGAGCCGGTCGCAGGTCTCCCGGGGGAGGCCGACCAGCTCCACGTCCGCGCCGCCGGCGGTCTTCAGCGTGAGCTTCTGCAGGCCGGCCCAGCGCAGCAGCGGTCCGTCCGTCACGTCCACGTACTGCAGTCGCCCGTAGGGCACGGCGACGACCCGGCGGAAGAGGATCCCCTCCCGCCACAGCACGTCGTCCTCCCGCTCGGCCCAGCCCTTCGCCGCCACGCGACGCGGGATGAGGACGAGCTCCACCAGCGACCACGCCAGGACGAGCGCGGGCAGCCCCCAGGCCGTCCACGACCACATGTCCGGCCACACGCCGGTCAGCTTGAGCACCAGCGGCACGGACACCACCGCCAGCCAGATCACGAGGGCGATCAGCTCGCGCACCGCCTCCACGCGCACCAGCGCGGGCGAGACGGGCGTGAACTCGACGCCCTGCAGGTCAATCCCGGGCCCGGGGGCCCGCGGCCGGGGGGCGGAGGGGGGGGGGGGCGGGCCCGGGCTTTGGGGGGAGGGCGGGGGGGTTAACCCCCGGGCGC
>NZ_JAKRNH010000133.1:0-5679 GCF_022346985.1 Micrococcus sp. ACRRV | reverse complement strand
GCGAGCAGCCCATGACCATCGCCGAGCGCCGGCCCGCTCCGCCCTCCGGCGCTCGGCGATGGTCATGGGCTGCTCGCTCCGGCGACCCCGACGCGCGGCGGGCGACCCGGCGTCGTCGTCATCCGCGGCGTGGGAGCCTCCCCGCGCGGCACGGGCGGCGGCCGGCTCCCGGAAGCGGCCGGCGCCCTGGTACAGGGCGGGCTCGACGCCGAGGACCCGTGGGTCCAGGCCGGACATCGGATGCCCGCCGCCCACGAAGTCCGTGCGGGAGAGCAGCACCATCAGCGGGTGCGTGAACATGAACACGACGAGGAGGTCCGCGATCGCCGTCAGACCGAGCGTGAAC
This sequence comes from Micrococcus sp. ACRRV, assembly GCF_022346985.1. Taxonomy (NCBI): domain Bacteria; kingdom Bacillati; phylum Actinomycetota; class Actinomycetes; order Micrococcales; family Micrococcaceae; genus Micrococcus; species Micrococcus sp. ACRRV. Next base: position 5,333 of record NZ_JAKRNH010000133.1, on the reverse strand, counting down.
GCGAAGCCGCGCACATTGCCCACGGCCACGAAGTACAGCACGACGGCCGCCAGCAGGTTCACGGCCTTGGAGGCCGTGATGGTCCGCTTGGCGCGCTTCCAGCCCTCATGGAGGGCCGCGTCCAGGGTGTGGCCCGAGCGCAGCTCGTCCTTGATGCGCTCGAAGTAGACGATGAACGAGTCCGCCGTGAGGCCGATGGCCACGATCAGGCCGGCGATGCCCGCCAGGGACAGGCGGTAGTTGTCCGTCCAGCCGAGGATCGCGATGGCCAGGTACGTGAGGGCGCCGGCCACGACGATCGAGGCGAACGTCAGCAGGCCCAGCGCCCGGTACTGGAAGAACTGGTAGACGGCGACGAGCGCGAGGCCGATGAGGCCCGCGATGAGGCCCCAGAACAGCTGGTCGCGGCCGAGGGTCGCGGAGATCTGCTGCTCCGACTCGATCGTGAAGGAGATCGGCAGGGAGCCGTAGTTGAGCTGCTCGGCGAGCTGGGCGGTGGACTCCTCCGTGAAGCCCGGGCCGGAGATCTGCGCCTGGCCGCCCGTGATCACCACGTTCGACTGCGGCGCGGCGATCACCTGCCCGTCGAGCATGATGGCGAACTGCTTGCGCGGGTCGCCCTCGGCGAAGGGGGTCAGCTTCTGGGTGACCTCGGTGAAGCGCTTGGTGCCCTCTCCATCGAAGTCGATGTTCACGACCCACTCGTTGGTGGTCACGCCGGTCTGCGACTGGGCGGTGGCGTTGCTCGCCTTCTCGATCATGGTGCCGGGGATCACCACCGGGCCGACGATGTACTTCGTCGCCGGCATCGTGCCCGCGGGGGTCTCCTGCTGCGGCTCGCACACCACGACCGCCCGGTCCGTGGCCGGCGGGGCGGCGTTCGGGTCGCGCGGCAGGGTGCAGTCGGTGCGCTGGAACTCGTCGGCCAGCTCCGGGGTGATCCAGTTCGGGTCGTAGGCGTCCGTCGGCTCGGCCGAGGGCGTCGGGAACTGGTCCTTCGGGACCAGCTGGTCCTGGGGCGTCGGCTGGCCGCCGGGGACGGCCTGCAGCACGGGACGGAACTGCATGTCCGCGGAGGCCTGGATCAGGCGGCGGGTCTCCTCGTCGGGCACGCCCGGCATGGAGACGACGACGTTCTGGTCGCCCTGGGTGGCGACGACGGCCTCGGCCACTCCGGAGCCGTCCACGCGCTGGCGGATGATCTCCACGGCCTGCTGGAGCTGCTCGGGGGTGGCCTGCTCTCCGCTGGCCGTCGTGGGGGCGAGCACCATCTGGGTGCCGCCCTCGAGGTCCAGCGCGAGCTTGGGGGCCCAGGAGGCCTGGCCCGAGGCCACGCCGAGCCCGAGGATCGCAGTGAGCGCCACGATCAGCGCGGCCAGCCAGGCCAGGGTGCGCCCGGCGGCGCGGGTGGGTGAGGTCTTCGCCATGCGTGCTGCTTTCGCTGCGGGCGGTCCGGGTGCGTGCCCGGCCGCCGGGGAGGGGTGCTGCGGGTCCGGGGCTCAGGCGCGGTCGGTGTCGTCGGCCGCGGGGGCCGTCTCCGCAGCGTGCGCACCGCCGACGGCGGGGGCGGTGTCCGCCGCGGGCGCGACATCCGGCTCCTCGATCTTCACGATGCCCTGCAGGTGCACGTCCATGCGGGTGCCGGGCGCGGTCTCCAAGGTCACGCGCTGGGCGGCGGCGTCCACCGCCACGACGCGGCCGAAGATGCCCGCGCCGGTCATGACCTCCTGACCGGGGGTCAGGCGTGCCCGCATGTCCGCGGCCTCCGCCTGGGCCTTCTTGCCCCGCCGGAAGGAGAGGAACAGCATCACGGCCAGGGCCGCGAACATGGCCAGCACGAGGACGTTGCCGCCGCCGGCGGCGTCGTCGGCGAGGACGGGGGCGAGCGGGGTCAGCGGCACGGGGCACACTCCAGGTCGAGTCGACTGCGGGGATCCGTGCCAGTGTAGGGCGCTCAGCCGAGCGGAGCCTCCGGCGGGGTCATGCCCAGGTGGTCCCACGCGCCGGGCAGGGCCACGCGGCCGCGCGGGGTGCGCGCCATCATGCCCTCCCGGATGAGGAAGGGCTCGGCGACGGTCTCCACGGTCTCGGCCTCCTCCCCCACGGCGGTGGCCAGGGTGGTCAGGCCCACGGGGCCGCCCCCGAACGTGGTGCACAGGGCGGTCAGCACGGAGCGGTCCAGGCGGTCCAGGCCGCGGGCGTCCACCTCGTACATGGTCAGCGCGGCGGAGGCGGCCTCGGCGTCCACGGTGTCCAGGCCCTTCACCAGGGCCCAGTCCCGCACGCGGCGCAGCAGCCGGTTGGCGATGCGCGGCGTGCCCCGGGAGCGCGAGGCGATCTGCCGGTAGCCGTCCGTCTCGACGCGCATGTCCAGCAGGGCGGACGAGCGGCGCAGCACCCGCTCGAGCTCCTCGATCGCGTAGAACTCGAGGTGGCCGGTGAAGCCGAACCGGTCCCGCAGCGGCCCGGGCAGCAGCCCGGCGCGCGTGGTCGCCCCGACGAGGGTGAACGGGGGCAGCTCCAGCGGAATGGATGTGGCGCCGGCGCCCTTGCCCACCACGATGTCCACGCGGAAGTCCTCCATGGCCATGTAGAGCATCTCCTCGGCCGGCCGGGACATGCGGTGGATCTCGTCGAGGAAGAGCACCTCCCCCTCCGTCAGCGAGGAGAGGATCGCCGCGAGGTCGCCGGCGTTCTGGATCGCCGGGCCGGAGGACAGGCGCAGCGGCGCGTTCATCTCCTGCGCCACGATCATGGCGAGGGTGGTCTTGCCGAGGCCGGGCGGACCGGAGAGCAGCACGTGGTCCGCCGCGCGGTCGCGCAGCCGGGCCGAGGCGAGCATGAGGTCCAGCTGCTCGCGGACGCGGGCCTGGCCCACGAACTCGTCGAGGAGCTTCGGGCGCAGCGCGGCCTCGAGGCGGCGCTCCTCCGCGTCGGCCTCGAACGCGGTGACGGGGCGCTCGCTCATGCGCGGCGGCCCCCGCGCACGGCCGCGGCGGCGCCGACGTCCCGCAGGGTGGCGCGCAGCAGCGCGGCGACGTCGCCGGAGGTGTCCACGTCCGGGTGCGTGGCGACGGTGGCGGCGACCGCCTTGGCGGCCTCCTTCTCCGACCAGCCCAGACCGGTCATGGCCTGCACGACGTCCGCGTGCCAGGCGTCGGCCGCGGCCTCGGGCTCCACGACGGCCGCCTCCGGCTCGACCTCGCCCGTGGGGGCCAGCCGCCCCGCGAGGTCGACGATGATCTTGCGCGCCATCTTGGGGCCGATCCCCGGCACGAGGGTGAGGGCCTTCTCGTCCTCGTCCGTGACGGCCCGCCGCACGGCCTCGGGGCGGTGCACCGCGAGGATGGCCAGCGCCAGGCGCGGGCCGACCCCGTTGGCGCCCAGCAGGACCTCGAACACCTCGCGCTCCGCGCGGTCGGCGAACCCGAACAGGGTGAGGGAGTCCTCCTTGACCACGAGGTGCGTCTGGACGGCGCCGTCGCGTCCTTCATGCAGGTGCGACAGGGTCTGGGGCGTGGCGGAGAAGCTCAGGCCCACGCCGCCGACGGCGATCACCGCGTGGTCCAGGCCCACGTGCTCCACGGTGCCGGAGAGGGACGCGATCATCGGGGGCCTCCAGGGGGTCGGTCGGCGGACGGGATTCGAACATATCATCGAACGCCGCCGGCGACGGCGCGGCGGGAGAGGGCGCGCCGCGCGCCGTCGTCGGCCGCCCGTGCCCCGCCTCCCGGTCAGCCCGCGCTGCGGCGATCGGGACGGACGCCGGCGGAACGCTCCGCGGCGAGCCACGCCTGCTGCGCGGGCGTCAGGGCGGCCTTCGGGGTGCGGCGCACGCGCGCGCCGGCCGCGCCCCGCGAGGCTCCGGTGCGGCTGGCCAGTCCCGACGTGTCCAGGCCGGTGTGCCCGGCGGCCCGCCCGAGGGCCGTGCCCCGCCAGGCGTGGGCGATGGCCAGTGCGAGGGCGTCGGCGGCGTCGGCCGGGCGCGGGGGCGCGTCCAGGCGGAGGATCCGGGTGACCATGGTGGTCACCTGCTCCTTGCCGGCGTCGCCGTTGCCGGTGACGGCCGCCTTCACCTCCGACGGGGTGTGCAGGCCCACCGGGACGCCCGCGCGGGCCGCGGCGGCGATCGCCACGCCCGCCGCCTGGGCGGTGCCCAGGACCGTGGGCGTGTTGTTGTTGGCGAACATCCGCTCGACGGCCGCGCGCTCCGGCCGGAAGCGCACGAGCACAGCGCTCACGGCCCGGTCGATGCAGAGCAGGCGGGCGTCGAGGGACTCCTCCGGCGCCGTGCCGACGACCTCGACGTGGACGAGCTCGGCCCGCCTGCGCGCGTCCACGTCCACCACGGCGATGCCGCAGCGGGTCAGCCCGGGGTCCACCCCGAGCACGCGGACGACGCCGGCGGGCCGGTCCGTCACGATGCGCTCAGTCCTGCTCGAGCTCGTCCATCACCTCGGGGGCGATGTCCACGTTGGAGAACACGTTCTGCACGTCGTCGAGGTCCTCGAGGGCGTCGGCCAGCTTCAGGAAGGTGCGGGCGCCCTTGGCGTCCAGCTCCACCTTCATGGTGGGCAGGTGCTCCATCTCGTCGGTCTCGTAGTCGATGCCCGCGGCGTCGAGGGCCTCGGCCACGGCGCGCAGGTCGCCGGGCTCGGAGACGATCTCGAAGTCGTCGCCGGAGAGCACGACCTCCTCGGCGTCCGCGCCGCCCTCGAGCACGGCCTCGAGGAGGGAGTCCTCGGTGTTGCCCGCGGCGGGCAGGCGGACGACGCCCTTGCGGTGGAACAGGAAGGAGACGGAGCCGGAGTCGGCCATGGTGCCGCCGTTGCGGGTGACCGCGGCGCGCACGTCGGCGGCGGCGCGGTTCTTGTTGTCGGTGAGGCACTCGACGAGCAGCGCGGAGCCCTGGGGGCCGCGGACCTCGTACATGATCTCGGTGTAGTCGATGACCTCGCCGGTGAGGCCCGCGCCGCGCTTGATGGCGCGGTCGATGTTGTCGTTGGGGACCGAGTTCTTCTTGGCCTTGGAGACGGCCAGGTCCAGCGCGGGGTTGCCGGAGAGGTCGGCGCCGCCGGCGCGGGCGGCCACCTCGATGCCCTTGATGTACTTGGCGAACGCCTTGGCGCGACGCTGGTCGATCACGGCCTTCTTGTGCTTGGTGGTGGCCCATTTGGAGTGACCGGACATCCGCTGTCTCCTTCTGCTCGTCGGGATGCTGCAACGACGCGCGCGGGGCGGCGCGTGCTCGACCGCCCAGTGTAGCGCCGGACGTCCCCGACCTAGGCTGGGCGGCATGACGCACATCACCCACCGCCTCCCCGCGGGCCACC
>NZ_JAKRNH010000132.1:0-5736 GCF_022346985.1 Micrococcus sp. ACRRV | reverse complement strand
GCCGTCGTCGGCCTGGGGCCCCCACGTATCGAAGGCGAGCTCGACGCCCGGCAGGCGTCCGCCGGCGAGTTCCGCACGCTCTCCGTGGGCCCGCTGGAGCTCGAGGCCGGCGGACGCCTGCCGGGCGTCGAGCTCGCCTTCGAGACGTGGGGCACGCTCGCCGAGGACGGCGCCAACGCCGTGCTCGTCCTGCACGCCCTCACGGGCGACTCCCACGTGGCCTCCCACCGTCGCGACGAGTCCGCGGGCTGGTGGGAGGAGCTGATCGGGCCGGGCCTGGCCGTGGACACGGACCGCTGGTTCGTCGTCGCACCCAACATGCTCGGCGGCTGCGACGGCTCCACGGGGCCGTCCTCACCGGCCCCCGACGGTGCGCCCTGGGGCGGCCGGTTCCCGTTCGTCACCATCCGGGACGCCGTGGCGGCTGAGCGCCGCCTCCTCGACGCGCTCGGCGTCACCGCGCTGCAGGCCGTGATCGGCGGGTCCATGGGCGGCGCGCGCGCCATCGAGTGGGCCGTCTCCCACCCGGACCTGGTGCGCGGCGTGGCGGTGCTGGCCTCCACGGCGAGCTCCTCGGCGGAGCAGATCGCGTGGGCGCAGGCCCAGACCCACGCCATCCGGCTGGACCCGGAGTGGCGGGGCGGCGACTACCACCCGGGCCCGGGCCCGGTGACGGGGCTGGGCATCGCCCGCCGGATCGCGCATACCACCTACCGCTCCGCCGCCGAGCTGCAGCACCGCTTCGGCCGGGAGCCGCAGGGCGCGGAGGACCCGCTGGGCACGGCGTCGGGGGAGCGGGTGGGCCGCTACCAGGTGGAGTCCTACCTGGACCACCAGGCCTCCAAGCTGGTGGGCCGGTTCGACGCCGGCTCCTATGTGGCGCTCACCGAGGCCCTGATGAGCCACGACGTCGGCCGGGGCCGCGGCGGCGTCGAGGCCGCCCTCGCCTCCTACCCGGGGCGGGCGTTCGTCGCGGCGGTGGACTCCGACCGGCTGTACTTCCCCGCGGAGTCCGAGCGCCTGGCGTCCCTCCTGCCGGGCGAGGTCCCGGTGCACACCATCCACTCGCCGATCGGCCACGACGGCTTCCTCACCGAGTACGGGCAGATCGCCGACGAGCTGCGGCGGACGCTCGAGCTCTGAGCCCCGAGCGCGGGGCTCAGTCCGCGGCGTGCTCGGTGTAGTCCGAGCCGTGGGGCATGTCCGCGCCGAACAGCGGGGCGGGCAGCGGGCGCTTGGGCTGCATCCCGTCCCCGGAGGAGACGCCGCGCAGGCGGCGGCCGACCCACGGCACCAGGTGGGTGCGGGCCCAGCGGGCGTCGTCGACCCGGGCCTCGCGCCACGTCCGCGGGGCGGCGCGCTTGGGGGAGAGGGGTTCGAGCTCGTGCTCGACGCCGAGGATGTCCAGGGCCATCGCGGCGATCGTGTGGTGGCCCACGGGGGAGAAGTGCAGGCGGTCCGGGGCCCACATCTCCGGGCGGGCGAGGTCCTTCAGGCTCCACATGTCCGCGACGACGGCGTGGTGCCGGGCGGCGACGGTGCGGATGTTCTCGTTGTAGATCGCCACGCGGCCGCGGATGCGCGCGAGCACGGGCGTCTCCTTGATGTCCGGCACGTTGAACAGCAGCACGGTGGCCCCGGTCTCCGCCAGGCGGCCGACGGCGTCGTCCAGGTGCAGGGCGGTCTCGTCCGGGTCGGCGCGGCGGAGGATGTCGTTGCCGCCGGCGCAGATGCTCACGAGGTCCGGGGCGAGCTCGACCGCAGGGTCGATCTGGTCGGCGCGGATCTGGTCCATCAGCTTGCCGCGGACGGCCAGCGAGGCGTACGAGAACTCCTCGCCGGCGGGGGTCAGGCGCGCCAGTTCCTCGGCGAGGCGGTCGGCCCAGCCGCGGTGGTAGCCGGGGCGCTCGGGGTCGGGATCGCCGATGCCCTCGGTGAAGGAGTCCCCGACGGCCACGTAGCGGCGCCAGGGGTGGGCCGGCTCCGCGGAGGCGTGGCCCTCGGCGTGGGGAGGCTCGGAGTCGGCTGTGTTCGTGAGTGGGCTCATGGTCTCCATGATGCCGACGGGCGGGGCCGGGGGCCAGCCGACACCGTGTCCCCCGGTCACCCGCAACGCATGCCGAGTGCCTCCTGGCACGCCCGCGTAGAGTCGCCCCGTGAACGACACCACCCCCCGCGACCCCGCCCCCTTCGCCGTCCGCTGGTCCCGCCCGGAGGGCGAGCGCACCGAGCACCTGCTCGTGCTCCTCCACGGCTACGGCGCCGACGAGGACGACCTGTTCGGCCTGGTGCCCCAGCTGCCCGAGGCCTTCACGGCCCTGGCCGTGCGCGCCCCGATGGACCTGCCGCAGGGCGGCGCCGCCTGGTTCCCCCTCACCCAGGACCCGGCCACCGGGGAGATCGGCTCGGACGCCGGGGCCGTGCGCGCCGCCGTCGAGGACCTGCACGCCTGGCTGCCGGGCGTGAGCGGCGGCTTCCGCACGGTGAGCCTGCTCGGCTTCTCCCAGGGCATGGCCATGGCCACCTCCCTGCTGCGGCTGGACCCGGCCGCCTACGCCGCCACCGTGGCGCTCTCCGGCTTCGTCGTCGACCCGCTGCACGTCGAGCCCGAGCTCGAGGGCCTGTTCCCCGCCGACGAGACCGTGGATGCCGTCACGCCGAAGGTGTTCTGGGGCCGCGGTCAGGAGGACCCGATCATCTCCGCGCAGCGCGTGGAGGAGTCCCACGGCTGGCTCACCGCCCACACCGACCTCACCAAGGTCGTCTACGCGGGCCTGCCGCACGCCATCAGCCCGCAGGAGCTCGGGCACGTCCGGGAGTACCTCACGCACGTCGTGCTCTGAGGCCCGCCGGCCCGGGGCTCAGCCCCGGGCCCGAGGGCGGCGGCGGTCCGCCCCCCGCTCAGGACCGGCCGGCCTCGACCACGATCTCCTCGCCGTTGAACTCGACGACGTCCCCGTCGTGGAGCTGCCGGCCGCGGCGGGTCTCCACCTCGCCGTTCACGGACACCATCCCGTCCTGGACGACGTCCCGGGCCATCGCGCCGTCCTCCACGAGGCTCGCGAGCTTGAGCGCCTGTCCCAGGCGGATGGACTCGTCGCGGATCGGCAGGGGCTGGACGTCGGAAGAGGAGGTCATGGCCCCCATTGTCCCCGGTAGGCTGGTCCGCGACGAGACGAGGCGCGCCCCGCAGAGCCCGGGCGCGCCGTCGTCGTCGTGGTCCCCCGCTGCACCGAACGACGGAAGTGATGCCCCCATGGCTGCCAAGTCCCCGCTGGACAACGTGATCAACCTGGCCAAGCGCCGCGGCTTCGTGTTCCAGGCCGGTGACATCTACGGCGGCTCCCGCTCCGCGTGGGACTACGGGCCCCTCGGCGTCGAGCTCAAGGAGAACATCAAGGCCGAGTGGTGGCGGACCTTCGTGCGCTCCCGTGAGGACATGGTGGGCCTGGACTCCTCCATCATCCTGCCGCGCCAGGTCTGGGAGGCCTCCGGCCACGTGGCCACGTTCACCGACCCGCTGGTCGAGTGCCAGCAGTGCCACAGGCGCCACCGCCAGGACCACCTGCTCGAGGCGTTCGAGGCCAAGAAGGGCCGCGCCGCCGCCGGCATGGAGGAGATCACCTGCCCCGACTGCGGCACCACCGGCAAGTGGACCGAGCCGCAGATGTTCTCCGGCCTGGTCAAGACCTACCTCGGCCCCGTGGACAACGAGGAGGGCCTGCACTACATGCGCCCGGAGACGGCGCAGGGCATCTTCGTGAACTTCCTCAACGTGCTGGGCGCCTCCCGCAAGAAGCCGCCGTTCGGCATCGGCCAGATCGGCAAGGCGTTCCGCAACGAGATCACCCCCGGCAACTTCATCTTCCGCACCCGCGAGTTCGAGCAGATGGAGATCGAGTACTTCGTGCCCCCGGCGGAGGCGAAGGAGCACTTCGACACCTGGGTCGAGGCCTGCTGGGACTGGTTCATCGACCTCGGCATCGACCCGGCGAACCTGCGGAAGTTCGACGTCCCAGAGGAGGAGCGCGCCCACTACTCGGACGGCACCATCGACCTGGAGTACCGGTTCGGCTTCGCCGGGGGCGACGGCTGGGGCGAGCTCATGGGCGTCGCGAACCGCACCGACTACGACCTCACGTCCCACGCGAACGCCTCCGGCGCGAAGCTGCAGTACTTCGACCAGGCCAACGACGTGCACTACACGCCGTACGTGATCGAGCCGTCCTTCGGCCTGACCCGCTCCATGATGGCGTTCCTCGTGGACGCCTACACCGAGGACGAGGCCCCCAACGCCAAGGGCGGCGTGGACGTGCGCACCGTGCTCAAGCTGGACCCGCGCCTGGCGCCGGTCAAGGCCGCCGTGCTGCCGCTGTCCAAGAAGCCGGAGCTGCAGGAGCCCTCCCAGAGGCTGGCCGCCGAGCTGCGCGCGCACTGGAACATCGAGACGGACGACTCCGGCGCCATCGGCCGCCGCTACCGCCGCCAGGACGAGATCGGCACCCCGTTCTGCATCACCGTGGACTTCGACACCCTCGAGGACCAGTCCGTGACCATCCGCGAGCGCGACACCATGTCCCAGGAGCGCGTGGCCCTCGCCCAGGTCCGCGCCTACCTCGCGGAGCGGCTGACCAAGTGAGCCCCCGGCACGACGACGACGCCCCCGCCCTGACCGCCGCCGTCTCCGGCGGCGAGGTGGTCCTCCGCCCCTGGGCGGAGGGCGACGACCTGCGCCTGCTCGAGGTCTGGGGGGACCCGGCCGACGTGCAGCAGCACCAGGACCGGGCCATGCTCGCGGCCGACGCGGACTCCCCGTGGCGGCGCACGCTCGTGGCCGATGAGGACGGCGTCCCCGTGGGCGCCGCCGTGGCGTTCGCGCAGCCCCTGCACCCGGGACGTCTCTGGGTCTACGGCGAGGTCGCCCGCACGGTCCGCGGCCGTGGCGTGGGCCGCGCCCTGCTGGAGGCGCTGCGCGGGCTCGTCGCCGCGGCCCACGAGGCCGGCGCCGTGCCGACGACGGAGCTGAAGGCGCGCTTCGCCGTCGCCTCCCGCGTGCCCGTGGGCGGCGGGGAGGTCGTGGAGGCGGCTCCGGAGGAGGCCCCGGAGGCCGGCGCGGCCGGGGCGGAAGCGCACGCCGCGCAGGTCGCCGCCACCGAGCGGTTCCTCGTGGCGGCCGGGTTCACGCCCGTGCAGCGCTCGCGGCGGATCGCCGTGGCCCCCGGCGTGATCGCCCTGCCCGCGCTGCGGGACGAGCAGCACCCGGAGGGGCGCGTGCTGGAGGAGATCTCCACCGGCTCCGTCGAGCTCAGCCGCGCCGTGGCCGCGTTCTACGACGCCGCCCACGCGTGGGATCCCTCGCAGATGTCCGTGGGGGCGGCCCAGCAGCTGATCCTCGGCCCGCAGACCGGGGCGGCCGGCGCCGTCGTGCTCCGCGACGCCCCGCGCGAGGAGGGCGGGACGATCCAGGCGTTCGCCGTGTCCTACACGGCCGAGCGGCAGGACGCCCCCGCGGACGTGCTGCTCGGCTGGGACCCGTCCCTGGGCCTCGAGGAGGCCCAGCTGGCCGTGGGCGACCTGCTCGCCCTGCTGGTGGCCCAGCACCCCGTGCAGGTCGAGGCCGACGAGGCGATGACCGCCCTGGAGCCGATCCTCGACGCGCTGCTGGCCAAGCGCGCGGCGGGCACGCTCGTGGACACCCGCGTCTGGGCGACCGACCCCTCCTGACCCCTCCCGACC
>NZ_JAKRNH010000131.1:0-5798 GCF_022346985.1 Micrococcus sp. ACRRV | reverse complement strand
CCCCACCCCCTTCTCCCGCGTCGCGGGGGCGACGGGGCGGGGTGGGGAGGTCGCTGGCGCGCGTCAGCAGCGCGCCGAGGTCGACCGGCGCGGACGGGTCGGCCTCAGGCGCCTGGTGACGTCGACGACGCGGCCGCGAGCGTGCCGTCGCCCCCGGTGCCGGAGTCTCCGTCTCCGGATCCGACTCTGTCCGCGATCGCGAGGCGAGTGCCGGATCGGCGCCGGGCGCCGACGCCTCGACGCCGGCGAACTCGAGCCAGGCCAGACCGGCCTCGGAGTCCCGGGGATCGTCGAAGGCGGGGCGGCTCTGCCGGTCAGAAGCCCGACCCGCGGAACCGCCCCGCCCTCGACCGTGCACGCCGGAGGTCATCCGGCGGCGACGTCACCCGCGACGGCCTGCAGCGCCGGGGTCTCCCCCTCCGCGTCGTCCTCGGCCTGCGGATCGGCGCCGATGCCCAGCTTGGTGAAGATGCGGTGCTCGATCTCGTCCGCGAGGTCGGGGTTGTCCTTGAGGAAGCGCCGTGCGTTCTCCTTGCCCTGGCCGAGCTGGTCACCGTCATAGGTGAACCAGGCGCCGGACTTCTTCACGATGCCCTCCTCGACGCCCATGTCGATCAGGCTGCCCTCCTTGGAGATGCCCTCCCCGTAGAGGATGTCGAACTCGGCCTGCTTGAAGGGCGGGGCCATCTTGTTCTTCACAATCTTCACGCGGGTGCGGTTGCCGACGGGGCTGCCGGCCTCCTTCAGGGTCTCGATGCGGCGCACGTCGATGCGCACGGACGCGTAGAACTTCAGCGCCTTGCCACCCGTGGTGGTCTCCGGCGAGCCGAAGAACACGCCGATCTTCTCGCGCAACTGGTTGATGAAGATGGCGGTGGTGTTGGTCTGGTGCAGGCGACCCGTCACCTTGCGGAGGGCCTGGGACATCAGTCGGGCCTGGAGGCCCACATGGGAGTCGCCCATCTCGCCCTCGATCTCGGCGCGGGGCGTCAGGGCCGCCACGGAGTCGATGACCACGATGTCCAGGGTGCCGGAGGAGACCAGCATGTCCATGATCTCGAGCGCCTGCTCGCCGGTGTCCGGCTGGCTGACCAGGAGGGCGTCGGTGTCCACGCCGAGCTTGCGGGCGTAGACCGGGTCCAGGGCGTGCTCCGCGTCGATGAACGCGGCGATGCCGCCGTTGCGCTGGGCGTTGGCCACCGCGTGGAGGGCGAGCGTGGTCTTGCCCGAGGACTCCGGGCCGTAGATCTCCACGACGCGGCCGCGGGGCAGGCCGCCGATGCCGAGGGCCACGTCCATGGCCACGGAGCCGGTGGGGATGACCTCGACGGGCGCCTGGCTGCGCTCGCCGAGGCGCATCACGGAGCCCTTGCCGAACTGCTTGTCGATCTGGGCGAGGGCGGCCTCGAGCGCCTTCTCGCGCTCCGTGGCGACCTTCTCGGTGGCTGACGCCTTGCTCATGGACTGCTCCTGACGTGATCGATGCTCGTGACGGGCCGTCCGGACCGCCCTGCCTGATGTCGTCGACAGTAGGCGCGGGTGCGGACACGATAAGGCCGGAGTGGGAGGACTGTGCACGGCCGCTCCCGGCCACGCTGCTGTGCAGGACTCTACCCCATCACTCGAACACCTGTTCGATGAACGGAGTTCGAATCCTCCTCCTCACCGCGTGGGCGGCACGTCCCTCCCGAGTCGGCGCTCGGCGGGGATCTCGTGCAGGTCGCAGACGGCCCGCCAGACGTCCTTGGGATCGGCGCCCGCGGCGAGCGCCTCGGACGCCGTCGCGTCGAAGCCGGGCAGGTGGAGGGAGTCGGCCACCAGTCCGGCCCGGGCGGGGCCGAACTCGTCCTCCATGAGGCGCTGGAACTCGGTCATGCGCACGCCGCGGCCCCCCGGGGAGCCGCGGCGTGCGGGGCGCGGGCGGCGCTCAGCGGACCGCGAGGGGTGCGACGTCGGCGGCGCCGTCCTCGGCCATGTCGGCGGGGACGGTGTCCGGGACCACCACGCCCTCCTGCTCGGCGAGGCGGTCGGAGACCTCGCGCAGCAGGAAGGACAGCGGGATCTGCAGGGCGTCGCAGATGGAGGCCAGCAGCTCGGACGACGCCTCCTTCTGGCCGCGCTCGACCTCGGACAGGTAGCCGAGGGACACACGGGCGTCATGGGAGACCTCGCGCAGGGTGCGGCCCTGGCGCTGGCGGACGTCGCGGAGGACGTCGCCGATCTCATGACGGAGGATGGGCATGCTGCGCTCCTTGAGCTCAGGGGTGGGCTGGGACGGGCGCGGCTGGCTGTCCACCCAGCGGGTGATGCCGTGCGCCTGGACGGGGTGTCGCATCATGTGTACTGACCGCTCCTGGGATTGTCCTGGGGGCGAGCCGGGCGAGACCCGTCCCGCACCCCCGATGATCTTGACCTGTTCAGGACAACGCGGGCGCCTCGTCGGGCATTCCCCGACCAGTCGTCCCGAGTGCCGCCAGCAGATCGAGCACGGTCTCCACGGTCGCCGCGCGGATCTCCGCCCGGTTCCCCGGCAGCGTCAGCGCGAACGCCGCGGCGGCCACGCCCGCCTCGGATCCGCCCGATCCGGCCTCCCCGGGCGCCGCCTCGCCGGCCCCCGGCTCCCCGTCGAGACCCGCGAGCGCCGGCGCCAGCTCGGCGGGCACCGCGACGCCCACGAAGACCGTGCCGACCGGCTTCCCCTGGTGGGGCTCCGGTCCCGCCACGCCCGTCGTCGCCACGCCGACGTCGGCCCCGGCCGCCCGTCGGGCGCCGCACGCCATCTGCCGGGCGACCTCCGCGTCCACGGCGCCGCGGGCGGTCAGCAGCCCGGCGTCCACACCCAGCAGCCCCGCCTTGACGTGGTTCTGGTAGGCCACCACGCCCCCCTGGAGGGCGGCGGAAGCGCCGGGCACGTCGGCCAGGCGGGCAGCGACGAGCCCCGCCGTGAGGGACTCGGCCGTGGCCACGGTGAGCCCCGCCGTCGTCAGCGCGCGGACGGCCGCCCGCGCCGGGTCCGCGGCCTCCCCCTCGGCCGCCGCCCCCACCCCCGTGCTCATCGGCGAGCTTCCGGATGGGAGGCCAGCCAGTCGGCGCGCAGGCGCACGGCGTCGCGGACGTACTCGACGCCGGTCACCACGGTCAGCGCCAGCGCCGCGCCGATGACGGTCCAGCCCAGCCAGGGCCACCAGCCGCCCAGCACCGGCGCCAGCGGCATGAGCAGCAGCCCGATGCCCACGGCCTGCAGGACGGTCTTGAGCTTGCCGCCGCGCCCCGCGGGCATGACGCCGTAGCGGATCACCACGAAGCGCATGGCGGTGATGCCCCATTCGCGCACGAGGATCACGATCACCACCCACCACCACAGCTCGCCCAGCAGCGCGAACAGCACGAGGGCGGAGCCGGTGAGCAGCTTGTCCGCGATGGGGTCGGCGATCTTGCCGAAGTCCGTGATCAGGCCACGGGACCGGGCGATGTCCCCGTCCAGCTTGTCCGTGTACATGGCCGCGGCGAACAGCGCGACGGCGATCCACCGGGCGGTCAGGGAGTCCTGCCCCCAGGGGCCGCCGGCCCACACCGCCCACACGAAGAAGGGCACCATGAGGATTCGCACCGTGGTGAGGATGTTGGGCAGGTTCCAGGCGGAGACGCGCTCCGGCTGGGCGTTCATCGACCCGTGAGCTGCCACGCGTCCTCCGATCCCTCGTCGTCGTCCTCACCGTCCCAGCTCGTCGCGGCGGGGCGGGAGTCCAGGTCGTCGCCGACCAGGTCCGCGGAGGCCCACCGGTCGGGGGCCGCCTCCGTCGCCGCGGCCGGGGCCGGTGCCGGCGCCGCGGCGGAAGCCGGAGCGGCCGTCTGCGACGGCGGGGTGTCGCCGTTGATCGTCGCGAGCACGTCCGCCAGGTCGTCCGGCTTCACCAGCACGTCGCGCGCCTTGGAGCCCTCCGAGGGACCGACGACGCCGCGGGACTCCATGAGGTCCATGAGCCGGCCGGCCTTGGCGAAGCCCACGCGCAGCTTGCGCTGGAGCATGGACGTCGAGCCGAACTGGGTGGTCACCACCAGCTCGACGGCCTGCAGCAGGAGGTCCAGATCGTCGCCGATGTCCTCGTCGATGACCTTCTCGGACTTCTCCGGCACCACGTCCTCGCGGTACTGGACCTGCATCTGCGCCTTGACGTGCTCCACGACGGCGTGGATCTCGGACTCGTTCACCCACGCGCCCTGCACGCGCATGGGCTTGGACTTGCCCATGGGCAGGAACAGGGCGTCGCCCTGGCCGAGCAGCTTCTCCGCACCCGGCTGGTCCAGCACCACGCGGGAGTCCGTGACGGACGACGTCGCGAACGCCATGCGGGAGGGCACGTTGGCCTTGATGAGGCCGGTGACCACGTCCACGGACGGGCGCTGCGTGGCGAGCACGAGGTGGATGCCGGCGGCGCGCGCCAGCTGGGTGATGCGCACGATCGCGTCCTCGACGTCGCGCGGGGCCACCATCATCAGGTCCGCGAGTTCGTCCACGATGACCAGCAGGTACGGGTAGGGGCGCAGCACGCGCTTCGAGTCCGGGGGGAGCTTGACCTCGCCGGCGCGCACCGCGCGGTTGAAGTCGTCGACGTGCTTGAAGCCGAATGCCGCGAGGTCGTCGTACCGGGTGTCCATCTCCTTCACCACCCACTGGAGGGCCTCGGCGGCCTTCTTGGGGCTGGTGATGATCGGCGTGACCAGGTGCGGGACGCCCTCGTAGGCCGTGAGCTCCACGCGCTTGGGGTCCACCATCACCATGCGGACCTCGTCCGGGGTCGAGCGCATGAGGATGGAGACGATCATCGAGTTCACGAAGGACGACTTGCCCGCGCCGGTGGCGCCGGCCACGAGCATGTGCGGCATCTTCGCCAGGTTCGCGACGACGTAGCCGCCCTCGACGTCCTTGCCGACGCCCATGATCATCGGGTGGTCGTTGCGCTGGGCGGCCTGCGAGCGCAGGACGTCGCCGAGGGCCACGACCTCCTTGTCCGTGTTGGGGATCTCGATGCCGATGGCGCGCTTGCCCGGGATGGGGCTGAGGATGCGCACCTCGGAGGAGGCCACGGCATAGGCGATGTTCTTCTCGAGCGCGGTGACCTTCTCCACCTTGGTGCCGGGGGCCACCTCGACCTCGTAGCGGGTCACCGTCGGGCCGCGGGAGAACCCGGTCACCTGGGCGTCCACCTTGAACTCGGTGAACGTGGTGGTCAGGGCCTGCACCACGCGGTCGTTGGACTCGGTGCGCTCCTTCGGCTGAGGACCGGCCGGGAGCAGCGCGGACTGCGGCAGCTCGTAGGGGTGCCCGCCGTCCTGCGGGGGGCGGGACGGCCGGGCCGGCTCGGGCGTGACCTCCGGCACCGGCTCGGGGCGGCTGACCGAGGGGACGACGGCGGCCGGGGCCGGCGCGGGGGCGGAGGCGGCCGCCGTGGGCAGGACCAGGGTCTCGTGCTCGTCCCACGCCTCGTCGTCGTGCTCCTCGGCCTTCTCGGCCTCCTCGACGGTGGCCTCACGCTGGCTGCGGGCGTGCTCCCGCACCTGCTCGAGCGCGCGGTCCGCGGCGGTGGGGCGCTTCACGCCGGCCGGGGGGACCACCTCGAGCGCGCCCGTGTCGGCGTCGTCGGCGCGGTCGAGGTCGTCGGCGGAGTCCTCGTCCACCCAGGGGTCGAAGTCGTCGTCCGCAGGCGGGGCGGACCGGCGTCCGCGGGGCGCCTCGGCGTCGAACACCTCGGTGGCGGCGGCTCGGCGGGGCGCGGCGTTCCGGCGCCGGGCGGGGC
>NZ_JAKRNH010000130.1:0-5965 GCF_022346985.1 Micrococcus sp. ACRRV | reverse complement strand
GCCGGCACCGTCCCCCCGGGTGACGACTGCGCCGTCGTCCCCGCCCCCCGCGGCCTGGTGGCCGTGTCCACGGACGCGATGGGCGAGGGCACCGACTTCCTGCGCCGGTGGCCGGCCGGGGTGCGCACCCGCGGGCACGACGTCGGCTGGAAGGCCGCCGCGCAGAACCTCTCGGACGTCAACGCGATGGGGGCGACGCCGTCCGCCCTCGTCACCGCCCTCGCCCTGCCGGCGCCGACGCCGCTGGACTGGGTCGCCTCCCTCGCCGGCGGGTTCACGGCCGCCGTGCGCGCGTTGGGGGCGGACCGCTGCCGGGTGGCCGGCGGCGACCTCGGCGCCGGGGAGTCCGTCCAGGTGGCGGTCACAGCCCTCGGGGACCCCGACCCGGCGGGCGCCCTCCGCCGCGCCGCGGGCGGGGAGCGCGGGGCGAGGATCGCCCGCCGCGGCGCCGACCTCGTCCTCGCGGCGGGCTCCCCGCGGGCAGCGGCCGCGGGGGAGGGGCAGGACTCCGCCTGGGGCCCGGCGGGCCCGGGCTGGGCGGCGGCCGGGCTCGCGCTGCTGCTCACCGACCGTGCCGTGCTGACGCGCCGCTGGGCCGACCTCGCCGCCCACGAGCGGCCCTCCGCCCGGGAGCTCGCCCGCGCCGTCCGGGGCCAGCTGCGGCCGCGTCCGCCCCTGGCGGCCGGCCCCGCGGCCGCGCGGGCCGGGCTGGCGGCGCTGATGGACGTCTCCGACGGCCTGGGCCGCGACGGCCACCGGCTGGCCCGCGCGTCCTCCGCGCCGGGCGCGCCTCTGGTCCCGTGGGTGGACCGGCGCTGGCTCGCGGAGGCCGCCGAGCCGCTGCGCCGGGTCGCTTCCCTGGCCGGCACGACGCCCGAGGCGCTCGTCCTGGGCGGCGCCGAGGACTACGGCCTCCTCGGCCTGGCCGAGCCCGGGCTCGCCCTGCCGTCAGGCTTCCGCCGCGTGGGACGCCTCGCCCCCGCGGGGGAGACGCCGGACGGGCACGTCCGCCTGCCCGAGGCCGGCTGGGACCACTTCGACGCCGGGCGGGGCTGAGGCCGGGCCGGCACCGGCCCTGCCTCCGGGGCTCAGACCCCGGCGCGTCGGATCAGGCCTGCGCGTCGTCCCCAGGGCGCCCCCCGTTGAGGGCCGCGGGGTCGAAGCGGTGGCCGAGGCCCAGGACCGTCCAGCCGTGCTCGCCCCAGGCGTCCACGTCGAGGACGTTGCGCCCGTCGATGAGGATCCGCTGGGCGACCAGCTCGCCGGCGGCCGCGGGGTCCATCTGCCGGAACTCGTCCCACTCGGTGAGGAGGAGCACCAGCTCCGCGCCCTGGAGGGCGGCGTCGAGGGAGTCCACGTAGCCCAGCCGCGGGAACCGGGCGGCGGCGTTGGCGTTGCCCTCCGGGTCGTAGACGGCCACCTCGGCGCCCGCCGTGAACAGGCGGTTGGCGACGTCCAGGGCGGGGGAGTCCCGCACGTCGTCGGAGTACGGCTTGAAGGTGACGCCCAGGACCGCGATCCGCGTGCCGTTGAGGACCTGCACGCCGGCCGGGGTGCGCGCGGTGCGCGCCCCGCCCGGGGCGGAGCGGACCACGCCCTGGCGGGCGGCGGAGAGCACCTGCACGGCCAGGTCCACCACCCGGTCGCGGCGGCGCAGGTTGATGTCGTCGACCTCGGCGAGGAAGCGCATGGTGCGGTCCAGGCCGAGTTCGGAGACGCGAGCCTGGAGGGCGCGGATGTCCTTGGGCAGGCAGCCGCCGCCGAAGCCGACGCCCGCGTTGAGGAAGCGGCGGCCGATGCGCCCGTCGTGGCCGATGGCGTCGGCCAGTGTGCCGATGTCCCCGCCCACGGTCTCCGTGATCTCGGAGAAGGCGTTGATGAAGGAGATCTTGGTGGCCAGGAAGGCGTTGGCGGCGACCTTGACGAGCTCCGCGGTCTCCAGGTCCGTGCTGATCCACGGGGTGCCGGCAGCCAGGGGGGACGCGTAGACGGTGCGCAGCAGGGGCTCGGCGCGCGGGCCGTGGGTGCCGATCACCAGGCGGTCGGGGGTGAGGGTGTCCTTGACGGCGTAGCCCTCGCGGAGGAACTCGGGGTTCCAGGCCAGCTCGACCTCGCCGGGCAGGCCCTCCGCGGCGCGGATCTCCGCCACGCGGGCGGCCAGGCGACGCGCGGTGCCCACCGGGACCGTGGACTTGCCGACGATCAGGGCGTCCCGGTCGATGACCCGCGCGAGGGACTCGACGGCGGCGTCCACGTAGGTCAGGTCCGCGGCGGCCTCGCCGACCTTCTGCGGGGTGCCCACGCCGATGAAGTGCACGTCCGCCCAGGAGGCGGCCTCGGCCACGTCGGTGGTGAAGCGCAGCCGCCCCGAGGCGACGTGCGCGCGCAGCAGCTCGGGCAGCCCGGGCTCGTGGAAGGGGACCTCGCCGCGGGCCAGCCGCTCGATCTTGGCGGGGTCCACGTCCACGCCGAGGACCTCGAAGCCGAGCTCGGCCATGCACGCGGCGTGGGTGGCGCCCAGGTAGCCGGTGCCGATCACGGAGAGCCGGGGCCGCGCGGGCGCCTCCTCCGACTCGGCTGCGGCGGGGACGACGGCGGTCTCGGTCACGTGGGGCTCCTCGGGTGGACGGCGGGCATGGGCGGGTTCCGGCGGTGACGCTACGTGGTCCGCGTGAACACGGGCCGAACACCGGGGGGACTGCGGTGGGACGAGGGACGGGCTCAGGCCTCGCCGGCGCGGATGAGCTCTGTGAGCCGGTCGGCGGCCCCGACGACGGACCCGGCGTGGAGTCGACCCGGTTGGCGGGAGAGCCGCTCCAGGGGTCCCGAGATGGAGAGGGCGGCGATCACCTTTCCGTTGGGCCCGCGCACGGGCGCGGAGACGGAGGCGACGCCGGGCTCGCGCTCGGCCAGCGACTGGGCCCAGCCGCGGCGGCGCACGGCCGCGAGCACGGTGGGGGTGAACACGGCCCCGACGAGGCCGTCCACGAGCCGCTCGTTGTCCTCCCAGGCCAGGAGCACCTGCGCGGCGGAGCCGGCCTTCATGGACATCCGCGTGCCCACGGGGATCGTGTCCCGCAGCCCCCAGGGGCGCTCGGCGGAGGCCACGCACACGCGGGAGTCTGCCTGGCGGCGGAACACCTGGGCCGACTCGCCGCAGGCGTCGCGCAGCCACTGGAGCACGGGGCCCGCCGCGGAGGTCAGGCGGTCCTCGCCGGCGGCGGAGGCCAGCTCGGCGAGCCGGGACCCCAGCACATACCGGCCCTGGAGGTCCTTGGCCACGAGCCGGTGGTGGGTGAGGGCGGCGGCGAGCCGGTGCAGCGTGGGGCGGGCGATCCCCGTCGCCGTGACGAGCTGGGCGAGGGTGGCCGGGCCGGACTCGAGCGCGTCGAGGATGGCCACGGACTTGTCCACGACGCCGACCCCGCTGGGGTGCACATGCAGTGCCGGGCCGATGTCGGCCCCGGCGTCCGGAAGGGGAGTGGTGGTCATGCGCTGATCGTACCGTCTCACCCATCGGACGCCAGCCGCGCGATCGCGCCCTGTCGTCCGTGCGACGGCGGCGTGAGAGGGTGCGGCGATGACGGCGGGGGTCTCAACAGGTGAGATGTCGCGGGGCGGGTTCGTCGTCGTCGGACGCGGGCGGCACAGTGGACCCCAGCATGCGCCGTCCGCACCCGGGTCGGCGTGAGGAACACGAGGAGGACGGCTCATGAGCACTCAGACGCAGACCCCGCGTCCGCGCACGCTGGCCGAGAAGGTGTGGGACGAGCACGTGGTCGTGCGCGGCGAGGGCGAGGGCGCCCGGAGGACCCCCGACCTGCTGTACATCGACCTGCACCTGGTCCACGAGGTCACCAGCCCCCAGGCCTTCGACGGCCTCCGCCTGGCCGGCCGTCCGGTCGCGCGCCCGGAGCTGACCATCGCCACGGAGGACCACAACACCCCCACCCTGGAGATCGACCGGCCGATCGCCGACGAGACCTCCCGCGTGCAGATCGAGACCCTGCGCGCCAACGCCGAGGAGTTCGGCGTGCGCCTGCACTCCCTCGGGGACAGGGAGCAGGGCATCGTCCACGTCGTGGGCCCTCAGCTCGGGCTGACCCAGCCCGGGCTCACCGTGGTCTGCGGCGACTCCCACACCTCGACGCACGGCGCGTTCGGCGCGCTGGCCTTCGGCATCGGCACCTCCGAGGTGGAGCACGTGCTCGCCACGCAGACGCTGCGCCTGAAGCCCTTCAGGACCATGGCCATCACGGTGGACGGCACCCTGCGTCCCGGCGTCACGGCGAAGGACGTCATCCTGGCCGTCATCGCGAAGATCGGCACCGGCGGCGGCCAGGGCTACGTCCTGGAGTACCGCGGCGAGGCCATCCGGAGCCTGTCCATGGAGGGCCGCATGACCCTCTGCAACATGTCCATCGAGGCCGGCGCCCGCGCCGGCATGGTCGCCCCGGACGACACCACGTTCGAGTACCTGAAGGGCCGCCCCCACGCCCCGCAGGGCGCGGACTGGGACGCCGCCGTGGAGCACTGGCGCACCCTCGCCACGGACGAGGGCGCCGAGTTCGACGCCGAGGTGGTCATCGACGCCGACACGCTCGAGCCCTTCGTCACCTGGGGCACCAACCCGGGCCAGGGCGTCTCCCTCAACGACGCCGTCCCGGCCCCCGAGGACTTCTCGGACCCTGCGGCCCAGGAGGCCGCGCGCAAGGCGCTCTCGTACATGGACCTGACCCCCGGCACGCCCATGAAGGACGTCGCCGTGGACACCGTGTTCATGGGCTCCTGTACCAACTCCCGCATCGAGGACCTCCGGGCCTTCGCCGAGGTCGTCAAGGGCCGGACCAAGGCCGACGGGTTGCGCGTCATGGTGGTCCCCGGCTCCGCCCGCGTGCGCCTGCAGGCGATGGACGAGGGCCTGGACAAGGTCTTCGAGGACTTCGGCGCGGAGTGGCGCTTCGCCGGCTGCTCCATGTGCCTGGGTATGAACCCGGACCAGCTCGCCCCGGGCGAGCGGTGCGCATCCACGTCCAACCGCAACTTCGAGGGCCGCCAGGGCAAGGGCGGGCGCACCCACCTGGTCTCGCCCCTCGTCGCCGCCGCCACCGCGGTGCTCGGCCGCCTGGCCAGCCCGTCCGACCTGCCCGCGCTCGAGAACCAGGAGGCCTGAGCCATGGACAAGTTCACCACCCACACCGGCATCGGCGTGCCCCTGCGCGCCTCGAACGTGGACACGGACCAGATCATCCCGGCCGTGTACCTCAAGCGCGTCTCCCGCACCGGCTTCGAGGACGCCCTGTTCGCCGGCTGGCGCCAGGACCCCGACTTCATCCTCAACACCGAGCCCTACTCCGCCGGCTCCGTGCTGGTGGCCGGCCCGGACTTCGGCACCGGCTCCTCCCGCGAGCACGCCGTGTGGGCGCTCAAGGACTACGGCTTCAAGGTCGTCGTCTCATCGCGCTTCGCGGACATCTTCCGCGGCAACTCCGCCAAGCAGGGCCTCGTGGCCGCACAGGTGGAGCCGGAGGACGTCGAGCGGATCATGAAGCAGCTGGAGAACCAGCCCGGTGCCGCCGTGACCGTGGACCTCGAGCACCTCACGGTGGAGTGCGGCGGGGTCACCGCGGCCTTCGAGATCGACGAGGACGCCCGCCACCGCCTCCTCCACGGGCTGGACGACATCGCCATCACCCTCACCCACGCCGACGCGATCGCCGCGTACGAGGCGGGCCGCCCGTCGTACAAGCCGACCACCCTCCCCGCGCGCACCGCCGACTGACGGCTCCGCCCGCCGGCGTCGACCGCGCCCCCCCCCGCCCCGGGATCCTCCGCGATCCCGGGGCGGGTCCGTCTGCGCGGACCCGTCGGACGCGAGCGGAGGGTTGGGCCGCACGGGGGCCCACGCCCTATGCTGAACGGGATCCGTGGCCCGGCCGGCCGCGTCCTCCCCGGGCGCGCCGGC
>NZ_JAKRNH010000012.1:0-35728 GCF_022346985.1 Micrococcus sp. ACRRV | reverse complement strand
GTCCTGGGCTTCGGCGCCAACTGGCTCGCCGCCGCGCCGGGGGCGGCGGTGGCGGGGGAGGTGGACTCCACGGAGGATGACATCTGGCTCTCACGACGACGGGGACGGGACCGGCTGCGCGGCGCCCCGCGCGGCCGCGCGTTGTGGGTACGGACGCAGGGCCGGGGGCGGGCAGACCTTCCCTCCATCCTACCCGTCCGCGCGCGCCGACCGCGGGAGCGCGTCGCGGGCCGGGCCTGTGGGGCCCGCGCGGTCTAGGCTGGCCGGGACGCGGCCCGCGCCCACCTCCAGAGGACGGGATCCGCGCAGATCCGTCCACGCCCGACGAACGAGGAGCAGCCCCGTGACCGACACCGCCTCCACCGCACTCGACCGGACCCTCCCGGCCCGCGACTTCGTCTACGACGAGCAGGATCGTCGCATGGTCGACACCCTCAAGGTCCTCGCGGCCGACGCGGTGGAGAAGGCCGGCCACGGCCATCCCGGCACGGCCATCTCCCTGTCCCCCGTGGCCTGGCAGCTCTACCAGAACGTGATGCACCTGGACCCCTCGGACGACCGCTGGGAGGGCCGCGACCGGTTCATCCTGTCCGCCGGCCACGCCTCGCTCATCCAGTACCTCCAGCTGTTCGCGGCCGGCGCCGGGCTCGAGCTCGAGGACATCGCGGCCCTGCGCACGGAGGGCTCGCTGACCCCCGGCCACCCGGAGTACGGCCACACCCACGGCGTGGAGGTCACCACCGGCCCGCTCGGCCAGGGCCTCGCCATGGCCGTGGGCTTCGCCTACGAGCAGCGCCGCCTCCGCGGTCTCATGGACCCCGACGCCGCCCCGGGCACCTCGCCCTTCGACCACCATGTGTTCGTGCTGGCCTCCGACGGCGACATCCAGGAGGGCGTCTCCTCCGAGGCGTCCTCGCTGGCCGGCCACCAGGAGCTCGGCAACCTCGTGGTGGTCTACGACGCGAACCGCATCTCCATCGAGGACGACACCGACATCTCGTTCACCGAGGACGTGGCGAAGCGCTACGAGGCCTACGGCTGGCACGTGCAGGAGGTGGACTGGAGCAACGGGGCCCAGGGCCACGAGGTCACCGAGTACACGGAGGGCGTGCAGGACCTCTACGAGGCGCTCGTCGCCGCCAAGGCGGAGACCGGTCGCCCGTCGCTCATCAAGCTGCGCACCGTGATCGGCTGGCCCTCCCCCACCAAGCAGAACACCGGCGGCATCCACGGCTCCAAGCTCGGTGGGGACGAGGTCGTCGGGCTCAAGGAGGCCCTGGGCTTCGACCCGCAGAAGAGCTTCGACGTGGACCCCGAGGTGCTGGCCCACGCCCGCTCCATCTCCGAGCGCTCCGCCGCGTACCGCGAGACCTGGGAGGCCGCGTTCGCGGCCTGGCGTGAGGCCCACCCGGAGAACGCCCGCCTCTACGACCGCCTGGCCTCCCGGGAGCTGCCCGCGGGCTTCGAGGACGCGTTCCCCTCCTGGGACGCGGACGAGAAGGGCGTGGCCACCCGCGCCGCCTCGGGCAAGGTGCTCACCGCGCTCGCCCCCGTGATGCCCGAGCTGTGGGGCGGCTCCGCCGACCTGGCCGGCTCCAACAACACCACCATGGAGGGCGAGCCCTCGTTCATCCCGGCGCACCGCTCCACCGCCGCCTGGCAGGGCGACCCGTTCGGCCGCACCCTGCACTTCGGCATCCGCGAGTTCGCGGCCGGCGCGATCGTCAACGGCATCACCATCGGCGGCCTCACCCGCGCCTACATGGGCACGTTCCTCACGTTCTCCGACTACATGCGCGGCGCCGTCCGCCTGGCCGCCCTCATGGGCACCCCGGCCGTGTACGTGTGGACCCACGACTCCGTGGGCCTCGGCGAGGACGGCCCCACCCACCAGCCGGTCGAGCACCTCGCCGCGCTGCGCGCCATCCCGGGCCTCGACGTCGTCCGCCCCGCGGACGCGAACGAGACCGCCTGGGCTTGGCGGACGATCCTCCAGCACCGCGACCGCCCGGCCGGACTGGTGCTCACCCGCCAGAACGTCCCCGTCCTGCCTCGCGGAACGGAGGGCTTCGCCCCGGCCGACGGCGTCGCCCGGGGCGCCTACGTCCTCGTGGACGGGGCGGACGCCTCCGGCGCGGCCGCCCCGGCCCGCGTGGTGCTGATCGCCACCGGCTCGGAGGTCTCCGTGGCCGTCGGCGCCCGCGAGCTGCTGCAGGCCGAGGGCGTCCCCACCCGCGTGGTGTCCGCCCCCTGCCTCGAGTGGTTCGCCGAGCAGGACGAGGCCTACCGCGCCGAGGTCCTGCCCGACGGCCCGGGGACCCCGGTGCGCGTGTCCGTCGAGGCGGGCATCGCCATGCCGTGGCACGAGCTGACCGTGACGCAGTCCTCGCGCGGCGCCCGCGTGAGCCTGGAGCACTACGGCGAGTCCGCCGACGGCCCCCACCTCCTCAAGAAGTACGGCTTCTCCCCGGAGAACGTCGCGGACACCGCCCGCGGCCTGCTCTGACGCCCGCCGAGACCCGCCAAGGAAGGACTGCACGATGACCACCGAGACCACCCCCGCCACCGCCGCGCTCGCCGCGGCCGGCGTCTCCCTCTGGCTCGACGACCTCTCCCGCACCCGCCTGGACGAGGGCAGCCTCGAGCGGCTGATCGCCACCCGGAACGTCACGGGCGTGACCACCAACCCCTCGATCTTCGCGGCCGCCCTGAAGGACGCGGGCGCCTACGAGGCCCAGCTGGCGGAGCTCGCCGCCGCCGGTGCCGACGTGGACGCCGCCGTGACCGCCCTGACCACCACGGACGTGCGGCGGGCCTGCGACCTGCTGGCGCCCGTCCACCAGGAGACCGGGGGCCGAGACGGCTACGTCTCCATCGAGGTGGACCCGCGTCTCGCCCGGGACACCGCGGGCACCGTGGCGCAGGCCCGAGAGCTCGTCGCGCTCGTCGACCGACCGAACCTCATGGTGAAGATCCCCGCCACGGTGGAGGGCCTGCCCGCCATCACCGAGGTGCTCGGCGCCGGGATCAGCGTGAACGTCACCCTGATCTTCTCCCTCCCCCGCTACCGCGAGGTGCTCAACGCCTGGCTGTCCGGGCTCGAGCTGGCCCGGGCGAACGGCCACGACGTCTCCCGCATCCACTCCGTGGCGTCCTTCTTCGTCTCCCGCGTGGACACGGACGTCGACGCGCAGCTGCGTGCCCTCGCCGAGCAGGGCCGCCCGGAGGCCGGCGAGCTGACCGGCCGCGCCGGCCTGGCCAACGCCCGCCTGGCGTACCGTGCGTTCGAGCAGATGAAGGACACCGAACGCTGGAGCCTCCTCGAGGCCGCCGGCGCGCCCGTGCAGCGCCCCCTGTGGGCGTCCACCGGCGTCAAGGACCCGGCCCTGGCGGACACCCTCTACGTCACCGCCCTGGTCGCCCCCGACACCGTGAACACCATGCCGGAGAAGACCCTCGAGGCGTACGCGGACCACGGCGAGCTGACCGCCGAGCCGGTGGTCGGCGGCTATGCCCAGGCCGACGCCGACCTCGACGCGATCGGTGAGCTCGGCATCTCCTACACCGAGCTCGTCGACCGCCTGGAGACCGAGGGCCTGCAGAAGTTCGAGGCCGCCTGGGACGAGCTGCTCGCCTCCGTCCGCGCCGGCCTCGCCGCCCACCGCTGAGCCGCCCCTCCGCCTGAAAGGACCTCCCATGAGCACCTTCGGCCTGACCGCCACCGGCGCCGCGCTCGACGCAGTCGACCGCCACGTGCCCGCGCTCGTCGCCGAGCGCTTCGCCTCCCGCCTCGCCGCGGAGGACGCCGACCTCTGGGGCCCGGACGCCCGCGACGAGGCCGCCAAGCGCCTGGGCTGGATCTCCCTCTTCGAGGAGTCCCGCACGGTGGCCGCGGAGGCCGCCGCCCTGGCGGAGGAGCTCCGCGGCCAGGGCCTGACCCGCGTCGTGCTGGCCGGCATGGGGGGCTCCTCCCTCGCCCCCGAGGTCATCGCCGCGACGGCGGGCGCGGAGCTCGAGGTCCTCGACTCCACCGACCCGCAGCAGGTGGCCGCGGTCCTGGACCACGACCTCGAACGCACCGTCCTGGTGGTCTCGTCCAAGTCCGGCTCCACCGTGGAGACCGACTCCCAGCGCCGGATCGTCGAGGCGGCCCTCGCCGCGGAGGACATCGACCCCGCGAGCCGGATCGTCGTCGTCACCGACCCGGGCTCCCCGCTGGAGGAGGCGTCGGTGGAGGCGGGCTACCGCGCCGTGTTCACCGCCGACCCCACGGTGGGCGGCCGCTACTCGGCCCTCACCGCCTTCGGCCTGGTGCCGGCGGCCCTGGCCGGCGTCGACGTCGAGTCCCTCCTCGACGAGGCCGAGGACGTCCTCGACCTGGTCACCGCCGACGACGCCGACAACCCGGCCCTGCAGCTCGGCGCCGCGATCGGCGGCACCGAGCCCCTGCGGGACAAGCTCGTCATCCAGGACCTCGGCTCCGGCATCGACGGGTTCGGCGACTGGGTCGAGCAGCTGATCGCCGAGTCGACGGGCAAGGACGGCACCGGCCTGCTGCCCGTCGTCGTCCGCCCGGGCGACCCGGAGACCGCCTGGGAGGCGCCGGACCTGCTGAAGGTCACGCTGGTCTCGGAGTCGGAGGAGAGCCCGGCCGGCGGGGACGGCGTGCGCCTGCACGGGTCGCTCGGCGCCCTCCTGCTGACGTGGGAGGCCGCCACGGCCGTGGCCGGCCGGCTGCTCGGCATCAACCCCTTCGACCAGCCGGACGTGGAGGCGGCCAAGGCCGCGGCCCGCGAGCTCCTGGACTCCCCCGCCGAGGAGGCCGAGCCGGGCACGGTGATCCACGGCGTGGAGGTCTCCGGCCCGGAGTCGGTGACGTCGGCGGACGACCTGCGGGGCGTCCTCGCGGCCGTGCGCGAGCTCGTGCCCGAGGACGGCTACCTGGCCGTCCACGCGTACCTCGACCGTCACGCGGACGTGGACCTCGCGGGGATCCGTGCGGACCTGGCGTCCGCGCTGGGCCGCCCGGCCACCTTCGGCTGGGGCCCCCGCTTCCTGCACTCGACGGGCCAGTACCACAAGGGCGGCCCGCGCAACGGGGTGTATCTGCAAGTCACGGGCGACGCCGCCCTCGACGTCGAGGTCCCCGGCCGCCCGTTCACGCTGGGCCGGTTGATCGCCGCCCAGGCCGCGGGCGACGCCGACGTGCTCCGCCGCCTGGGCCGTCCGGTGGTCACCCTGCGTCTGCGCGACCGCTCCGCCGGCATCGCCGCGCTCCGGACGGCGGCCCGTGAGGCCTGAGCCCGGCGGGCCGGCCCGCCGCAACCCCCTGCGCGACCCACGGGACCGCCGTCTGACGCGGATCGCGGGCCCCTCCGCCCTCGTGCTGTTCGGCGTCACGGGCGACCTGGCCCGCAAGAAGCTGCTCCCCGCGATGTACGACCTGGCCCACCGCGGCCTGCTGCCGCCGTCGTTCTCCCTGGTGGGCTTCGGCCGCCGCGACTGGTCCGAGGCGGAGTTCGCCGACTACGTGCGCGCCGCCGTCGAGGCGGGCTCCCGCACGGCGTTCAACGAGACCGTGTGGGACCAGTTCCGGGGCGGGCTCCGGTTCGTCTCGGGGGCCTTCGGCGACGCCGACGCCTACGCGCGGCTCGACGAGGTCCTGACCGAGCTGGAGTCCTCCCGCGGCACGGGCGGCAACACCGCGTTCTACCTCTCGATCCCGCCGGACTGGTTCGAGGACGTGTCCCGCCACCTGGCCGACCAGGGGCTCGCGGACCGATCCCAGCCCGCGGACGGGCCCTGGCGCCGCGTGGTCATCGAGAAGCCGTTCGGGCACGACCTCGCCTCGGCCCACGAGCTGAACGCCGTGATCGAGCGGGTGTTCCCACCGGACGCGGTCTTCCGCATCGACCACTACCTGGGCAAGGAGACCGTCCAGAACATCCTCGCGTTCCGGTTCGCCAACCGGATCTTCGAGCCGCTCTGGTCCGCGGAGCACGTGGACCACGTGCAGATCACCATGGCCGAGGACATCGGCATCGGCGGCCGCGCCGGCTACTACGACGGCGTGGGCGCGGCCCGCGACGTCATCCAGAACCACCTGCTGCAGCTGCTCGCCCTGACCGCCATGGAGGAACCGATCTCCTTCGACGCCGCCCACCTGCGCGCCGAGAAGGAGAAGGTCCTGGCGGCCGTCCGCGTGCCCTGCACGCCGGAGGGCCTCGAGGCGGCGTCCGCGCGCGGGCAGTACACGAGCGGCTGGCAGGGCGGCGAGCAGGTCACGGGGTTCCTCGACGAGGAGGGGTTCAACCCCGCCTCCGTCACGGAGACGTTCGCGGCCCTCAAGGTGGACATCGGCACCCGGCGCTGGCAGGGCGTCCCGTTCTACCTGCGCGCGGGCAAGCGGCTGGGCCGCCGCGTCACGGAGATCGCCGTGGTGTTCAAGTCCCCGCCCCACCTGCTCTTCCCGGTGCACCCCGGCGACGAGTTCGGGCAGAACGTGATCGTGATCCGCGTGCAGCCCGACGAGGGCGTGACCATCCGCTTCGCCTCGAAGGTGCCGGGAACCCAGCACGAGGTGCGCGACGTGACCATGGACTTCGGCTACGGCCACGCGTTCACGGAGGACTCCCCCGAGGCCTACGAGCGGCTCATCCTCGACGTCCTGCTCGGCGAGCCGCCGCTGTTCCCGCGGCAGGAGGAGGTCGAGCTGTCCTGGGCCATCGTCGACCCGTTCGAGGAGCACTGGGCGTCCCTGGGCACCCAGCCCGAGCCCTACGCGCCGGGCACCTGGGGGCCGCCGTCCGCGGACGCCCTGATGGCCCGTGACGGACGAACCTGGAGGCGACCGTGAAGATCCGCATGCACGACACCACGACGTCGCAGGTCGCCAAGCGGCTCACCGCGCTGCGCGAGTCCGCCGGCGTGTCCGCCCTGGGCCGGGTCCTCACGCTGGTCATCGTCACGGACGACGCCGGCATCGAGGCGGCCCTCGGGGCCGCCAACGCGGCGTCCCTGGAGCATCCCTGCCGGATCGTGGTGCTCGCCCTGGGCGACCGGCTCGCTCCCACCCGGCTGGACGCGGAGATCCGCGTCGGCGGCGACGCAGGGGCCTCCGACGTCGTGGTCCTGTGGTGCCAGGGGGAGGACGCTGTGGCGGACGAGCCCCTCGTCTCCGGCCTCCTGCTGCCGGACGCGCCCATCGTGGTGTGGTGGCCGGGCGAGCCCCCGGCGGAGCCCGCCACGACCGCGCTGGGACGCCTGGCGCACCGGCGCATCACCGACTCCGCCACCTGCCGGGACGCGAAGGAGACCCTGCAGCGGCTGGCGGCGGGGCTGCACGACGGCGACACCGACCTGGCCTGGACGCGCCTGACCCTCTGGCGCAGCCAGGTGGCGGCGATCCTCGACAACCTGGACCTCGCCGACGTGCGCTCCGTCACGGTCGACGGCGCCCCCGACTCCCCCAGCACGCTGCTGCTGGCGGCCTGGCTCACCTGGGGCCTGGACCGGCCGGTGACGATCGCCCACTCCAAGGCCGGCCACGGGATCCGCGCCGTACGCCTGCGCGGCCCGGAGGGGGACGTGGTCCTGTCCCGCTCGCAGTCCGAGGTGGCCCGCCTCTACCAGCAGGGCCGCCCCGTGCAGCGGATCTCCCTGCCCCGCCGCTCCGACCAGGACTGCCTCGCCGAGGAGCTGCGCCGGCTCGACCCGGACGAGGTCTACGGCGACGTCCTGCGCGTCGGGCTGCCCCGCACGGACCTCGCCCCCGTGGACGCCTCCGACCGCTGAGCGGTCCCCTGGACGCGACGCGGCCCCGCACCGGATACCGGTGCGGGGCCGCGTCGTTCGCCCGGGAGGACCGAGCGGGTCAAGACTCGACGGAGAACCGCGCGATGAGCGCGAGGGCCACGATGGCCAGGCCCCAGAGGACCGTGGCGGACACCGTGACGCGGGTCAGCAGGCGCTGGGCGGACCCGGAGGAGCTCATGGAGGTGGTGACGCCGCCGCCGAACATGTCGGACACGCCGCCTCCGCGGCCCTTGTGCAGCAGCACGAGCATGATGATGACCACGCTCAGCGCCACGACCGCGATCTGGAGCAGCAGCGTCAGGATGTCCATGAAGCCTTCCCTGTCATGTCCCCGGGGCCGCCCGACGGGCGCGCCGCGGCCGCGTCAGTGCGCGGCGTCGGACCGGATGATCCTAGCAAACTCGTCCGCATCGAGGCTGGCCCCGCCCACCAGGGCGCCGTCCACGTCCGGCTGGGCCAGCAGCTCGGGCGCGGACGAGGACTTCACGGAGCCGCCGTAGAGCACGCGGACGCGCTCGGCGACCTCCGCTCCGTGCCGCTCCGCCAGGTCCGCGCGCAGCGCGGCACACATCTCCTGGGCGTCGGCGGCGCTGGCCACCTCGCCGGTGCCGATGGCCCACACGGGCTCGTAGGCGACGACGACCCGGGCCACGTCCTCGGAGGACAGCCCGTCCAGGGAGCCGCGCAGCTGGGCCACGGTGTGCTCCACGTGCCGGCCGGCCTGTCGCACGTCCAGGCCCTCCCCGACGCACACCACGGGCACGAGCCCGTGCCGCAGCGCGGCCGCGGCCTTGCGGGCCACGAGGGCGTCGTCCTCGTGGTGCAGGGTCCGCCGTTCGGAGTGACCGACGATCGCGTAGGCGCAGCCGAGCTTCGCGAGGAAGGCCCCGGACACCTCGCCCGTGAACGCGCCCGAGTCCTCCGCGGACACGTCCTGCGCGCCGTAGGCGACGCCGATCCGGTCCGCGGCCACGAGGGTCTGCACTGAGCGCAGGTCGGTGAAGGGCGGGAACACGGCGGCCTCCACGTTCCCCTGCTCATGGTCGGCGTCGCCGAGGAGCCAGCCGAGGCGCTGCACCAGGGTGACGGCCTCCTGGTGGTCCAGGTTCATCTTCCAGTTGCCCGCGATGAGCGGGACGCGCACCGGCTGGACCACGCTCACGCGTCCGTCCCGGAGAGGGCGCTCACACCCGGCAGCTCCTTGCCCTCGAGGTACTCGAGGGAAGCGCCGCCGCCGGTGGAGATGTGGCCGAACTGCTCGTCGGTGAAGCCCAGGGAGCGCACGGCCGCGGCGGAGTCGCCGCCGCCCACCACGGACAGCCCGCCGGCCTGCGTGGCCTCGGTGAGGGCCTGCGCCACGGCGCGGGTGCCCTCGGCGAACGCCGGGAACTCGAACACGCCCATCGGGCCGTTCCAGAACACGGTCCTGGCGCCTCGGATGCGCTCGCCGAACGCGGCGGCCGAGCCGGGGCCGATGTCGAGGCCGAGGGCGTCCGCACCGTGGGCGCCGGTGGTGAGCGCGTCCACGGGCAGGACCTCGTGCTCGGCGTCCTTGGCGAACGCGGACGCCATGACGATGTCCGTGGGGAGCACGATCTCCGCCGCGCCGTCCTTGCCGGAGCGCTCGAGGTAGCCGCGGACGGTCTCCAGCTGGTCCTCCTCCAGGAGCGACGCCCCCACCTCATGGCCCTGCGCCTTGAGGAAGGTGAAGAGCATGCCGCCGCCGATCAGCAGCGTGTCCGCCTTCTCCATCAGGTTGTCGATGACGGCCAGCTTGTCCGACACCTTGGAGCCGCCGAGCACGACCACGTAGGGGCGCTCCGGGGACTCGGTGAGGCGGGTCAGCACCTGCAGCTCGGCGGCCACCAGCGGGCCCTGATACGCCGGGAGCAGCCCGGCGATGTCCGCCACGGAGGCGTGGGCGCGGTGCACGGCGCCGAAGGCGTCGCCCACGTAGGCGCCGTCCTCGCCGGCAAGGTCGGCCATCTCGCGGGCCAGCTCTCCGCGCTCGGCCGCGTCCTTGGAGGTCTCACGCGCGTCGAAGCGGACGTTCTCCACCAGGAGCACCTGGCCGTCCTGGAGCGCGGCGGCCTTGGCGCGGGCGTCCTCGCCGGTGACGTCGGAGGCGAGCTGCACGTCGGCGCCGAGGACCTCGCCGAGGCGGCGGGCGACGGGGGCCAGCGAGTACTGGGGATCCGGCTCGCCCTGGGGGCGGCCCAGGTGCGCCATGACGACGACGCGGGCGCCGGCATCGGCCAGGTCCTTGATGGCCGGGGCCGAGGCACGGATGCGGCCGCCGTCGGTGACGGTCTGCCCGTCCAGCGGGACGTTCAGGTCCGACCGGATGAGGACGGTGCGTCCGGCGACGCCGGCCTCGAGCAGGTCGGTCAGGGTCTGGGCGGTCATGGGTGCCTCCTGGTGTCGGTCACGGATGGACCCAGTCTAGGCAGACGGCCCGGTCCGGTGGAGGTCCACCGGGCCGGGCCGTCAGGGCTGAGCGTCGACGCTCAGAGCTTGGACGCCATGTGGGACGCCATGTCCATGAGCTGGCAGGTGTAGCCGTACTCGTTGTCGTACCAGCCGATGACCTTGACGGTCTGGCCGATGGACTTGGTGAGCGGGGCGTCGAAGGTGCACGCCGCGGGGGCCGTCACGATGTCGGAGGAGACGATCGGGTCCGTGGAGTACACCAGGCGGCCGACCAGCGGGCCGGACTCGGCGGCCCTGCGGAAGGCCTCGTTGACCTCCTCGGCCTCGACGTGGCGCGTCAGCTCCACGGTGAGGTCGGTGGCGGAGCCGGTGATGGTGGGCACGCGCATGGCGAAGCCGTCCAGCTTGCCCTTGAGCTCGGGGATGACCTCGCCGATGGCCTTGGCGGCGCCGGTGGAGGTGGGGACCATGTTCTGGGCGGCGGCGCGGGCGCGGCGGCGGTCCTTCTTGTGCACGTTGTCGTGCAGGTTCTGGTCGCCGGTGTACGCGTGGATCGTGGTCATGATGCCGTCCACGATGCCGAACTCGTCGTTCAGCACCTTGACCATCGGGGCCAGGCAGTTGGTGGTGCAGGACGCGTTGGAGACGATGTGCATCGTCGAGGAGTCGTAGTCGCCCTCGTTGACGCCCATCACGAAGGTGCCGTCGACCTCCTTGCCCGGGGCGGACAGCAGCACCTTCTTGGCGCCGGCGTCCAGGTGGGCCTTGGCGGCGGGACCGGTGGTGAAGCGACCGGTGCACTCCACCACGATGTCGACGCCGAGCTCACCCCAGGGGAGGTTCGCCGGGTCGGTCTCGGCGAAGAAGGCGACGTCCTTGCCGTTGATGCTGAAGCC
Source organism: Micrococcus sp. ACRRV (assembly GCF_022346985.1). Classification (NCBI taxonomy): domain Bacteria; kingdom Bacillati; phylum Actinomycetota; class Actinomycetes; order Micrococcales; family Micrococcaceae; genus Micrococcus; species Micrococcus sp. ACRRV. Next base: position 24,587 of record NZ_JAKRNH010000012.1, on the reverse strand, counting down.
CTTGTCGGTCAGCTCCAGCTCGCCGGGGAAGCGGCCCAGGATCGTGTCGTACTTGGTCAGCCAGAAGAGGTCCTCGGTGGCGGCGAGGTCGTTCACCGCGACCAGCTCGAGGTCGTCGTGGCCCTGTTCGAGGAGCACGCGCACGGCGTTGCGGCCGATGCGGCCGTATCCGTTGATGGCGATCTTGGTCATGGTGGTTCCCTTCACTCGGTGTGGGGTCGTCCGATGGTGTCGTCGTCGTCCAGAGAGGACCAGGGGCGGGACGGGTCACGTCCCGCCCCGGGTCGGGGCGACCGAGGGATCAGGCCGGGAGGATCAGGCCGGAGGCGCCGTTGCGGGCGGCCTCGAAGCGCTGCTGCACGTCGGCCCAGTTCACGATGTTCCAGATCGCCTTGACGTAGTCCGCCTTGACGTTCTGGTAGTCGAGGTAGAAGGCGTGCTCCCACATGTCCAGCTGGAACAGCGGGATGGTGGCCACGGGCACGCCATTCTGCTGGTCGTAGAACTGCTCGATGACCAGGTTGCCGCCGATGGGCTCGTAGGCCAGCACGGCCCAGCCGGAGCCCTGGATGCCGAGGGCGGCGGCGGTGAAGTGCGCCTGGAACTTGTCGAACGAGCCGAAGAACTCGTCGATGGCGGCGGCCAGCTCGCCGGTGGGCTTGTCGCCGCCCTCCGGGGAGAGGTTCTTCCAGAAGATGGAGTGGTTGGTGTGGCCGCCCAGGTTGAACGCCAGGTCCTCGGAGAGCTGGTTCACGGAGGCGAAGTCCTCGGCCTCGCGGGCCGCGGCGAGCTTCTCGAGGGCGGTGTTGGCGCCCTTGACGTAGGTCGCGTGGTGCTTGGAGTGGTGCAGCTCCATGATCTTCGCGGAGATGTGCGGCTCCAGCGCCGCGTAGTCGTAGTCGAGCTCGGGCAGGACGAATTCCGTCATGCTTCCTCCTTCATTCAGGGGGCCTCCGTCCTGTGCGCGGAGGCCGGTGTCCAGGGGAACCCGGCCGCGGTGGGCCGTATTCCTCGCCCCCATTGTGGACACGGGCGCGGCGCGGGCGCCATCCCCGGCCGCCCCTCCCCCGGCCGAGCAGTCAGGCGCCGTCGACCGCCGTGCCGGGGATGCCCTCGGCGGCCGCCCGCTTGTCCGCCATCGACAGCAGGCGGCGGATCCGCCCGGCGACCGCGTCCTTGGTCATGGGCGGGTCCGCCAGGCGCCCCAGCTCGTCGAGGGAGGCCTGCTTGTGCTCGAGACGCAGGCGCCCGGCGTAGCCGAGGTGGTCCGGGACGTCGTCGCCCAGGATCTCGAGGGCTCGCTCGACGCGTGCCCCCGCGGCGACGGCGGCCTGGGCGGACCGGCGGAGGTTGGCGTCGTCGAAGTTGGCCAGGCGGTTGGCCGTGGCGCGCACCTCCTTGCGCTCGCGACGCTCCTGCCACAGCGCCGCGGTCTGGTCCGCTCCCACCGCGGTCAGCAGCGCGGCGATCGCCTCTCCGTCGCGGACGACCACGCGGTCCGCCTGGCGCACCTCGCGCGCCTTGGCGGCCACGCCGAGCCGCCGCGCGGCGCCCACGAGGGCGAGTGCGGCCTCGGGGCCCGGCGTCGTGACCTCCAGGCACGAGGAGCGCCCCGGCTCCGTCAGGGAGCCGTGGGCCAGCAGCGCCCCGCGCCAGACGGCGGCGGTGTCCGCCGCCGACCCCTGCACGAGGGCGGGGGGCAGGCCGCGGACGGGGCGGCCGCGCAGGTCGAGCAGGCCGGTCTGGCGGGCCAGGTCCTCGCCGCCGCGGACGACGCGGATCACGTAGCGCTGGCCGCGGCGCAGGTTGCCTCCCGAGATGACCACGATCTCGGTGGCGTGGCCGTACAGCTCCGTGATGGCCGCCCGCAGCCGTCGGGCGCTCGCCCCGTGGTCGAGCTCGGCCTCGATCACCACGCGCCCGGAGACGAGGTGGAGCCCGCCGGCGAAACGGAGCATCGTGGCCGTCTCGGCCCGCCGCTCCGGGACCGCCCCGACGGGCACGCGGGCGAGCTCCTCCTTGAGGGTCATGGTCAGCGCCACGGGCGTCTCCTTCGATGCGTGCGGTGTGTGCGGTGCCGCCCCGTGGACGGCCCCGGGCGCGGGGGCGTCGCCGCCCCGCGGCCCGTCACGAGCTCATGGCCTCGTCGATGGCCACGGCGAGCCGCAGGGGGTCGTGGGCGAGCCGGTTCGCGGCATGGGCCACTCTACTGAACGCCACCCGGGCGCCGAGGCGACGGGCCTCCTGGACCACGGCGGCCCGGTCCGCCACGGCGTCCGCGTCCGCGATCACCACGTCCAGCTGCAGGCCCGGGGCGTGCTCGCGCAGGACCTTCAGATGGTCCGCGTGCGTCATGCCCGTGGTCTCCTGCGTGCCCGTGTCGATGTTCAGCACGAAGATCCGGCGCGCCGTGGTGACCTCGAGCGCCCCGCGGACCTCGGGCATGAGCAGGTGCGGCAGGACCGACGTGTACAGGGAGCCGGGACCGATCACCACCCAGTCGGCCAGCTCGATGGCCGCCAGGGCCTCCGGGGTGGCGGGCGCGTCGGCCGGGGACAGCCGCACGTCGACGACGCGGCCGTCGTGCGCGGCCTGGGCGAGCGCCACCTGGCCCTCCACGTGCCGCCGCACCAGGCGACCGGCGTCGTCCTCGGCGAGGAGGTCCCCGCCGATGGTCAGCGGCACCCGCGAGACCGGCAGGACCTCACCGTGGGCACGGAGCAGGGCGCCCGCCCAGCGCAGGCCGTCCACGGGGTCGCCGATGAGCTCCCAGAGGGCCACGATCAGCAGGTTGCCCAGGGCGTGGCCGTCGAGCGTCGCCTCCGCCTCCGGGACCTCCGTGGAGCGGAAGCGGTGCTGCATCACCTGGGCCCAGGTGCGGCCCCAGTCGGTGTCGTCGCAGAGCGCGGCCAGGGCCATGCGCAGGTCTCCGGGCGGCAGCACGGCCATCTCGCGGCGGATCGTGCCCGAGGAGCCGCCGTCGTCGGCGACCGTCACGACGGCCGTCAGGTGGCCGGCGACGAGGCGCAGCGCGGCCAGGGAGGCCGAGAGGCCGTGCCCGCCGCCGAGGGCGGTGACGCGCACCTGCGGGCGCACCGTGCCCGAGGTCGTGGCCCACGCCCCGCGGGCGGCCGCCGGGGGCAGCGGCAGTGAGGACGTGGACGGTCCGGTCACGGGGCCCGTCATTCCCGGCCCACGTCCCGATGGTCGACGTGCACGCTCACGCGGGGCCACTGGGCCACCCGTCGCGCCAGCTCCTCCGCGACGGCCACGGAGCGGTGCTTGCCCCCGGTGCACCCGACGGCGAGGGTCGCGTAGTGCTTGTTCTCCCGGCGGTAGCCCTCGACGACGGGGCCGAGCGCGGCGAGGTAGTTCGACAGGAACTCCTGCACCCCCGGCTGGCCGAGGACGAACCCCGACACCTCCGGGTCCAGGCCGGTCTTCGAGCGCAGCTCGGGCACCCAGTGCGGGTTGGCGACGAACCGCATGTCCGCCACGAAGTTCGCGTCCGAGGGCAGCCCGTACTTGAAGCCGAAGCTCATCACGTTCAGCCGGACGGTCACGGGGCCGTCCTCGGAGAACAGCTGGGTGACCTCCGTGGCGAGACCGTGGACGTTCAGCGCCGAGGTGTCCACGACGATGTCCGCGCGCTCCTTGAGCTCGGAGAGGATCTCCCGCTCGGCCTGGATGCCGTCGAGCAGCCGGGCGTTGCCCTGGAGCGGATGCGGCCGGCGCCCGGCCTCGAACCGGCGCACCAGCACCTCGTCGGACGCCTCGAGGAAGACGGTGCGGAACTCCACGCCGGTGCTCTCCAGCTGCTGGAGCGCCGTGCGCAGCTCGTTGAAGTAGGAGCGCGAGCGCACGTCCACCACGATGGCCAGCCGCGGGAACGCCTCGGGCGAGCGGGCCACGAGGTCCGACAGGGTTCCGAGGAGCTGCGGCGGCATGTTCTCCACCACGTACCAGCCGTGGTCCTGGAGGGCGTGGGCGGCCGTCGTGCGGCCGGCCCCGGACATGCCGGTGATGACGAGGACCTCGGAGGAGGGGGGCTTGTCGGGCTGCAGGTGCTCGTCGGCGCTCATGGGGCCACTGTATCGCCGCCGTCGGACGCCGTCAGGGCCGCGTGGACGGCCTCGGCGAGGGCGGGTCCGATGCCCGCGACCTCGGTCAGGCCGGCGGGCCCGGCCTGCCGCATCCGCTCCACGGAGCCGAAGTGCGTCAGCAGGGCCCGGCGCCGCGTCGGGCCGAGACCGGGGACGTCGTCGAGGGCGGAGGCCGTCATCGCCTTGGTGCGGCGGGAGCGGTGGCCGGCGATGGCGAACCGGTGCGACTCGTCGCGGATGCGCTGCAGCAGGAACAGCCCCTCGGAGGTGCGCGGCAGGACCACGGGGAACTCGTCCCCCGGGAGCCAGACCTCCTCGAGACGCTTCGCCAGCCCCACCACGGGCAGGTCGTCCAGGCCCAGCTCGGCGAGGACCTCGGCGGCCGCGGCGACCTGCGGCGGGCCGCCGTCGACGACGACGAGCGAGGGCGGGTAGGCGAACCGGCGCCGCTCCCCCTCGGCCTCCTCCGCGTCGATCTGGCCGGTGAGCACCCCGCCCTCCCGGCGATCCTCGGCCATGCGCGCGAAGCGCCGCCGCAGGACGTCGCGCAGCGAGGCGGTGTCGTCCCGCGCGGCCTCGCCCGTCACGTTGAATCGGCGGTAGTCCTTCTTCTTGGGGAGGCCGTCCTCCATCACCACCATCGAGCCGACGACGTTGGTGCCCTGCGAGTGCGAGATGTCGTAGCACTCGATGCGCAGCAGCGGCTCGTCGATCTCCAGGGCGTCCTGCAGCTCCCGCAGGGCGGCCGAGCGCGTGGTGAGGTCGCCCGAGCGGCGCGTCTTGTGCAGCTTGAGGGCCATCTCGGCGTTCTCCCGGACGGTCCCCATGAGGTCGGCCTTGGGCCCGCGCTGGGGCACCCGCACCTGGACGCGGGCCCCGCGCAGCCCGGAGAGCCACTCCGTGACCTGCTCGGCGCCCGCCGGCAGGACCGGCACCAGCACCTCGTGCGGGATGCGCTCCGTGTCCGGCACGTCGCCGTAGACCTGGGTGAGCAGCTCGGCGACGGCCTCGTCCTCCCCCACGTCCTCGACGCGCTCCATGATCCAGCCGCGCTGGCCACGGATGCGGCCCTGCCGCACGTGGAACACCTGGACGGCGGTCTCGAGCTCGTCCGAGTGGAGGGCGAACACGTCCGCCTCCGTGGACTCGGCCAGCACCACCGCGTTGCGCTCGAACACGCGGCGCAGGGCGGCGATGTCGTCGCGCAGGCGGGCGGCGTCTTCGAAGCGCAGCTCCTCCACCGCCCCGGCCATCGCCTTCTCGAGTTCGCGGACGAACCGGTCCGCGTCGCCCGCCATGAAGTCGCAGAAGTCCTGGGCGAGCGCCCGGTGCTCGTCCGGGGAGATCCGCCCGACGCACGGCGCCGAGCACTTGCCGATGTACCCCAGCAGGCACGGGCGGTCCTGGGCCTGGGCCCGCTTGAACACCCCGGCCGAGCAGGTGCGCACGGGGAACACCCGCAGCATGAGGTCCACTGTCTCGCGGATGGCCTTGGCCGGGTGGAAGGGGCCGAAGTACTTCACGCCCGGGCGCTTGTCCCCGCGCATGACCTGCACCCGCGGGAACCGCTCGTTCATGGTGACGGCCAGGTACGGGTAGGACTTGTCGTCCCGGTACATGATGTTGAACCGGGGCCGGTACTCCTTGATCCACGTGTACTCGAGCTGGAGGGCCTCGAGCTCCGAGGCGACCACGGTCCACTCGACCGCGGACGCCGTGAACACCATGGTGCGCGTCTTGGTGGCCAGGCGCGCCGGGTCCTGGAAGTAGGAGCTCAGTCGCGCCCGCAGGTTCTTCGCCTTGCCGACGTAGATGACGCGCCCGTCCGGGTCCCGGAACCGGTAGACGCCGGGGGACGTCGAGATCTCCCCCGGGGCGGGGCGGTAGGTGCGCGGGTCAGCCACGGGCGGCGGGCGCGGCGTTGTACTCGTCCACGCGCTCCTGGCCGGAGAGGGCGGCGATCGCTGCCATGATCGTGGCGGTGGCCTCCCGGCGCTGAGGCAGGGAGTGGCGGCGGCCCGGATGGCCGAAGTCCAGGGGCTCGCCCATCTCCACGGTGAACCGGTGCGGCCGGAAGCCGTTGGTCCCCGGCGGCTGGAGCCGCTCCGTGCCGCGCAGCCCGACCGGGACCACCGGCGCGCCGGTGGTGAGGGCCAGCCACGCCGCCCCGGTGCGCCCGCGGTACAGGCGGCCGTCGCGGCTGCGGGTGCCCTCCGGGTAGATCCCGACGCCGTGCCCGCCGTCGAGCAGCGCCACCAGGTCCTCCAGGGCGGCCACCGAGGCCGCCTGCTCGCCCCGGCGCACCGGGATGGAGCCGACCGCCTCGAAGAACCGGCGCTGGGCCCGGCCTCGGAGGCCGGGCGCCTCGAAGTACTCCGCCTTGGCGAAGAAGCCCACCGGCCGGGGGCAGAACGCCTGGAGGATCACGGAGTCCACGAAGCTCAGGTGGTTGGAGGCGACGATGAACGGCCCCTCCGGCGGGACGTGCTCGAGGCCGCGGACGTGCGGGCGGCAGGACAGCCGGATCGCTCCGGCGACGGCGCGGCGGAGCTGCTCGGAGGTGGCCATGGGCGTGCGTCCTCTCGTCGGGTCGGATGGGGGCGGCGTCGCGCCGGTGCGCTCGAGGTTAGCCCAGGAGCTCCGCGAGGAAGCGGCCGGTGTGGCTCTCGGGCACGGCGGCCACCTCCTCGGGGGTGCCGGTGGCGACGACCGTCCCGCCGCCGGAGCCGCCCTCCGGTCCGAGGTCGATCACGTGGTCGGCGCACTTGACGACGTCCAGGTTGTGCTCGATGGTCAGCACCGTGTTGCCCTTGTCCACCAGGGTCTGCAGCACCTGGAGGAGCTTGCGGATGTCCTCGAAGTGCAGGCCGGTGGTGGGCTCGTCGAGGACGTACACGGTCCGCCCGGTGGAGCGCTTCTGCAGCTCCGCGGCGAGCTTGACCCGCTGCGCCTCGCCTCCGGACAGGGTGGTGGCCGGCTGGCCGAGCCGGACGTAGCCCAGGCCGACGTCCACGAGCGTGTCGAGGTAGCGGGAGATGCGCGTGTAGGCGCCGAAGAACTCGGCGGCCTCCTCGATCGGCATGTCGAGCACCTCGGCGATGTTCTTCCCCCTGTAGGTGACCTCGAGGGTCTCCCGGTTGTAGCGGGCGCCGTGGCAGACCTCGCACGGGACGTAGACGTCCGGCAGGAAGTTCATCTCGATCTTCAGGGTGCCGTCGCCCGCGCACGCCTCGCAGCGGCCACCCTTGATGTTGAAGGAGAAGCGGCCCTGCTGGTAGCCGCGGACCTTCGCCTCGGGGGTCTCCGCGAAGAGCTTGCGGATCTGGTCGAACACGCCCGTGTAGGTGGCCGGGTTGGACCGCGGGGTGCGGCCGATGGGGCTCTGGTCCACGTGGACCACCTTGTCCAGGTGCTCCAGGCCCGCGACGGAGCGGTGGCGGCCGGGGACCATCTTGGCGCCGTTGAGCTTGTCGGCGAGGACCTTGTAGAGGATCTCATTGATCAGCGTGGACTTGCCGGAGCCGGACACGCCCGTGACGGCGGTGAACACGCCCAGGGGGATGTCCACGGTGACGTCCTTGAGGTTGTTCTCCGTGGCGCCCTTGACCGTGAGCCTGCGCTTCGGGTCCACGGGACGACGCGCGGCAGGCACCTCGATCTTGCGGCGCCCGGCGAGGTAGTCGCCGGTGACGGAGCGGGTGTTGGCCTTGAGCTCGTCCAGGGAGCCGGAGTGGACGACCTCGCCGCCGTGCTCGCCGGCCCGCGGGCCGATGTCCACGATCCAGTCGGCCTCGGCGATCGTGTCCTCGTCGTGCTCCACCACGATCAGGGTGTTGCCGAGGTCTCGCAGGCGGATGAGGGTGTCGATGAGGCGGCGGTTGTCCCGCTGGTGGAGGCCGATCGAGGGCTCGTCCAGGACGTACAGCACGCCGACGAGTCCGGCACCGATCTGCGTGGCCAGGCGGATGCGCTGGGCCTCGCCGCCGGAGAGCGTGCCGGCGTTGCGCTCGAGGTTCAGGTAGTCCAGGCCCACGTCCAGGAGGAACTCGAGGCGGGCGCGGATCTCCCGGACCACCTGGTCGGCGATCGCGAGCTCCCGCTCGGTGAGCTGCAGACCGTCGAGGAACGCCAGGGACTCGCGCAGCGGCAGCCGCGTGGCGTCCGCGATGGACAGCCCGCCCACCCGCACGTTGAGCACGGTGGGGTTCAGGCGGGCCCCGTGGCAGGCCGGGCACGGGATCTGCCGCATGAAGGACTCATAGCGCTCGCGGGCGTTGTCCGACTCGGTCTCCCCATGCTTGCGCATGACGTAGGGCAGGACGCCCTCGAAGCCGGTGGTGTAGCGGCGCTCCCGCCCGAACCGGTTGCGGAAGGAGACCTCGACCTTGAAGTCCTTGCCGTTGAGGACGGCGTCCCGCTGCTGGGCGGTGAGGTCCTTGAACGGGGTGTCCAGGGAGAACTTCATCTCCTTGGCCAGGCCGCCGAGCACGCGCAGCCAGTAGTCGGAGGTGGACTTGCCCAGTGACCACGGCAGGATGGCGCCCTCGTTGAGGGAGAGCTCGTCGTTGGGGACCACGAGGTCCGGGTCCACCTGGAGGCGGGAGCCGATGCCGGTGCACTCCGGGCACGCGCCGAACGGGTTGTTGAAGGAGAAGGAGCGGGGCTCGATCTCGTCCACGGTCTGCGGGTGGCCATGGGGGCAGGACAGCTTCTCGGAGAAGGTCCGGAACCGGGGGTTTCCCTCGGCGTCCTCGCCCGCGAGGTCGCCCTGGTTCTTCTTCCCGGTCTGCGCGACGACGTCCACGTCCACGAACTCGACGGCGACCAGGCCGTCGGCGAGCTTCAGGGCGGTCTCCACGGAGTCGGTCAGCCGCTGGCGGATGCCCTCCTTCACGGCCAGGCGGTCCACGACCACGGCGATGGTGTGCTTGTTCTGCTTCTTGAGGGCGGGCGGGTCGGAGAGCTGGATCAGCTCCCCGTCCACGAGCGCGCGGGCGTAGCCCTGCGTCGAGAGGGAGGAGAAGAGGTCCACGAACTCGCCCTTGCGCCCGCGCACCACCGGGGCGAGCACCTGGAAACGGGTGCGCTCGGGCAGCTGCTCGAGCTGGTCCACGATCTGCTGCGGGGTCTGCTTGGACACGACCTCGCCGCAGACCGGGCAGTGGGCCACGCCGACGCGCGCCCAGAGCAGGCGCATGTAGTCGTAGATCTCCGTGATGGTGCCCACCGTGGAGCGCGGGTTGCGGTTGGTGGACTTCTGGTCGATGGACACCGCCGGCGAGAGGCCCTCGATGAAGTCCACGTCCGGCTTGTCCACGCGGCCGAGGAACATGCGAGCGTAGGAGGAGAGCGACTCCACGTAGCGGCGCTGGCCCTCGGCGAAGATCGTGTCGAACGCCAGGGAGGACTTGCCCGAGCCGGACAGGCCGGTGAACACCACCATGGAGTCGCGCGGGATCGAGACGTCGACGTTCTTCAGGTTGTGTTCGCGGGCGCCCTTGACGACGATCCGCTCGTGCTGCGCCGAGCCCCGGGCCGGGCCGGAGGCGAGGCCGCCGCGGGCGGCGGCGTCGGGACGGGCGGGGGCTGCGGCGGAGGAGGAGTTCTTCGGCACCGCCCCAGTCTAGGCGGGGCCCGGACACGACACCGGCGGAGCCGGACCCTTCCGCCGCTGGCGGAGCCGGGCTGTGCGAGACCTAGACTGGGCGGCATGCCCGCCACCGCCGAGCCCCGACTCCTGCACGATCTGCCCGCCGTGACCGTGCGCGCCGTGTCCGTCTCCGAGATGGACAACAACGCGTACGTCCTCACGTCGAAGACCACCGGCGCACAGGTGCTGATCGACGCCGCGGCCGAGCCGGAGACCCTGCGCGACCTGCTGGCCTCCGCCGCCGCGGACACCCCGTGCGAGCTGCGTCTGGAGCTGATCGTCACCACGCACCGACACTGGGACCACGTGCGCGCGCTCCCCGCGCTCGCCACGGTCACCGGGGCGCGGACCGCGGCGGGCGAGGACGACGCGGACGCGATCGCCGCGGAGACGGGCGTGACGCCGGACGTGCGTCTGGCCCACGGGTCGCGCACCGGCGCGGAGGGCATCGAGCTCGAGGTGATCGCCCTGCGCGGCCACACCCCCGGCTCGGTCGCGCTGGCCTACCGGCCCGAGGCGGACGAGCCGGCCGTCCTGTTCACGGGCGACTCCCTCTTCCCCGGCGGGGTGGGCAACACCCAGGGTGACGCCGAGCGGTTCGCCTCCCTGATCCGGGACGTCGAGGACCGGGTCTTCGCCGCCTTCGACGACGACGTCGTCGTGCACCCCGGCCACGGGGCCTCCACCACCCTCGGCGCCGAGCGCCCCCACCTGCAGGAGTGGCGCGAGCGCGGCTGGTGACTCACTCCCCCGGCTTGCGCCCCACGAGGAACATGCGGCGCACCGGGAACACGGTGAGCGGGCCGCCGTCGGCGTCGGAGACCCCGGGCACGGGCGGATAGGCCTCGCGCATGGCCTGCCGGTAGCGCGCGACGAAGAGCTCGAGCAGCCCGGCGCCCTCGGCCGCGCCCTCCTCGGCGTCCCACGCGGCCAGGGCCTGCAGGGACGGGCGCAGGGCCGCGCCCGAGGTCCAGCGCAGCACCGGATCGGGGCCGGTGAGCACCTGCTGGTACTCCGTCTCCCACACGCTGGGGGTCCAGCCGGCCTCGAGGAACAGGCGCGTGTACTCCTCGGGCGGGGCGACCGTGCGGGTGGTCTCCACGCCGTGCAGCGCCTCGGAGAACACGGGCTCGTCGGCCAGGGCGACGATGGTGGCGTGCGAGGCCTGCTGGTACGGCCGCGGGAGCTGCGCGCCGAACCAGGCGCCCGGGTGCAGGTCACCCAGCCAGCGGCGGATCAGGCGGCGGTGCGTGGGGATCCACTGGAGCATGGCGTTGGAGACGATCACGTCCACCTCCGGACCCGGTCGCCACTGGGAGGCGTCCACCCGGTCGAACCGCAGGTTCGGCAGGTCCGCGTCCGCCGCACCCTCCCGGGCCCGCTCCAGCATGGCCGGGGAGTCGTCCAGGCCGATCACCTCGGCCGCCGGCCAGCGCTCGGCCAGCGTCCGGGTCAGGGTGCCCGGCCCGCAGCCCAGGTCCACGACGACGCGCGGCGCCTCCGCCTCGACCCGCGCCACGAGGTCGTGGAACGGACGGGCGCGGTGCTCGGCGAAGCCCTCGTACTGGGCGGGGTCCCAGGTGAACCCCGCGGTCTCGCGTCCGGTGACGGCAGGCTCGGTGCTCATGCCGGCACGCTACCGCGCGGGGGTCCCGCTACGCTGGCCCGGATGACTCCCTCCGCAACGAACCCGCCGTCCCTCACCGACCGCCTGGACGCCCTGCCCGCCTCCCCCGACGCCGACGACGTCTTCGGGGCCTTCGCGGCCTGGACCGAGGACCGCGGCATCTCGCTCTACCCGGCCCAGGAGGAGGCGGTGCTGGAGCTCGTCCAGGGCCGGCACGTGATCCTGGCGACCCCCACCGGCTCCGGCAAGTCGCTGGTCGCGCTCGGTGCGCACGCCGACGCCCTCGCCCACGGGAAGGTCTCCTACTACACGGCGCCCATCAAGGCGCTGGTCTCGGAGAAGTTCTTCGCCCTCGTGGACGTGTTCGGCGCGGAGAACGTCGGCATGGTCACGGGCGACTCGTCGGTGAACGCGGACGCGCCGATCATCTGCTGCACCGCGGAGATCCTGGCCAACCGCGCGCTCCGCGAGGGCAGCGGCATGGAGATCGGCACCGTGGTGATGGACGAGTTCCACTACTACGCGGACCCCTCCCGCGGCTGGGCGTGGCAGCTGCCGCTGCTGGAGCTGCCCCAGGCCCGCTTCCTCCTCATGTCCGCCACCCTCGGCGACACCTCCATGCTGGAGCGCGACCTGGCCGAGCGCACCGGGAGGGAGGTCGCCGTCGTCGCGCACGCAGAGCGCCCCATCCCCCTGAGCTTCGAATGGTCCGAGGTCCCCCTGCAGGAGAAGGTGGAGGAGCTGGTCTCCACCCACCAGGCACCCGTGTACATCGTCCACTTCTCCCAGCTGGACGCCGTGGAGACCGCCGCGGGCCTGGCCTCGATCTCCGTGACGACCAAGGAGGAGAAGGAGGCCATCGCGGAGCGGATCGCCGGCTTCCGTTTCTCCGCCGGCTTCGGCAAGACCCTCAACCGGCTGGTGCGGGCGGGCATCGGCGTCCACCACGCCGGCATGCTCCCGAAGTACCGCCGCCTCGTCGAGAAGCTCGCCCAGGAGGGCCTGCTCAAGGTCATCTCCGGCACGGACACCCTCGGCGTCGGCATCAACGTGCCCATCCGCACCGTGCTGCTCACCGCGCTGTCCAAGTTCGACGGCGAGAAGACCCGCATCCTGCAGTCCCGTGAGTTCCACCAGATCGCCGGACGCGCCGGCCGCGCCGGCTTCGACACGCAGGGCTACGTCGTGGTGCAGGCCCCCGAGCACGTGATCGAGAACAAGGCCGCCGAGCGGAAGGCCGCCGCCAAGTTCGCCGGGATCAAGGACGAGGCCGAGCGCGCCAAGCGCATGAAGCAGTCCGTCAAGGGGTCCAAGAAGAAGACGCCGCCGCAGGGCTTCGTCTCCTGGGGCCCGGCCACCTTCGACAAGCTCGTGGCCTCCGAGCCGGAGCCGCTGGTCTCCCGCATGAGGATCACCCACTCCATGCTGCTGAACATCCTGGACCGGCCCGGGGACCCCGTGCTCGCCGTGCGCCGGCTGCTGCGCGCCACCCACGAGACCCCCGCCCGGCAGGCGCAGCTGATGCGCCGCGCCCTCGGGATCTTCCGGGAGCTGCTGGCCACCGGCGTCGTCGAGGTCCTCCCCGAGCCCGACGCGGAGGGCCGCACCGTGGACCTCACCGTGGACCTGCAGCCCGACTTCGCGCTGAACCAGCCCCTCTCCCCCTTCGCGCTGGCCGCCCTGGACCTGCTGGACCCGGCCGCCCCGGACCACCACCTCGACGTCGTCTCCGTCATCGAGGCGACCCTGGACGCGCCCCGACAGGTGCTTTCCGCCCAGGTGAAGAAGGCCAAGGGCGAGGCCGTGGCCGCCATGAAGGCCGAGGGCATGGACTACAGCGACCGCATGCGCGCCCTCGACGAGGTCACCCACCCGCAGCCGCTCGCCGAGCTCCTGGAGCAGGCGTTCGAGCGGTACCGCCAGGACGCCCCGTGGCTGGCCGAGTTCGAGCTCTCCCCCAAGTCCGTGGTGCGGGACATGTTCGAGCGCGCCATGGGATTCGGCGACTACGTCCAGTTCTACGGCCTCGCCCGCTCCGAGGGCGTGCTGCTGCGCTACCTCACCGACGCCGTGAAGGCCCTGCGCCAGACCGTCCCGCAGGAGGACCGCACCGAGGACCTCCAGGTGCTGCTGGACTGGCTGGACGAGATGGTCAAGCAGACCGACTCCTCCCTGCTCGAGGAGTGGGAGGACCTCATGTCCGGGGACATCGCCGAGCTGCGCCGGGACCTGGAGTCCCTCGAGCCGACCCCGCCGCCGCGCCTGACGGACAACGCCGCCGTGTTCCGCGTGATGGTGCGCAACGCGATGTTCCACCGCGTGCGCCTGTTCGGCGACGAGCAGGACGCGAGGCTCGCCGAGCTCTCCGGGGACCTCTCCGCCGACGACTGGGCCGACGCCCTCGACGCCTACTTCGACGAGCACGAGGACATCGACGACGGCCCCGACGCCCGCGGCCAGGAGTTCTTCCGCGTGGCCACCGCCCCCGGGGCCCGCTGCCCCGTGGAGCTCGAGGGGTCCCGCTGGTGGGCCGTGCGGCAGGTCCTCAAGGACCACGACGGCGACCACGACCACGGCATCAACGCCGTCGTGGACCTGGAGGCCTCCGACGAGGCCGGGCACCCGGCGATCCGTGTCGTCTCCGTCGGCGCCCCCGTGCCCGGGTGGGACCTGTGACCAGGACGGGCACGGGGGACGCGGCGTTCGTCCCCGGCGACCCCCGCGGCTTCGCCCCCGTCGGCCCCGCCGCGCACCGGGAGGGCGAGCGGACCGTCCTCTTCGACGGCACCGTGGCCGTGGACCACTGGTTCACCGTGCCCGTGGACCACGCCCTCACCCTCGCGGAGGCGCTCGCCCAGGACGCCGCCGGCACCGGCCTCGGCCCAGGCGGCCGCGGCACCCTCGAGGTCTTCGCCCGCGAGGTCCGCCACCCGGAGGACCCGGAGGGCGAGCGTCCCTGGCTGCTGTACCTGCAGGGCGGCCCCGGCTCGGGCGGTCCCCGCCCGGCCCGCCTGGGCGGCTGGCAGTGTGAGCTCGCGCAGCACCACCGTCTCCTCCTCCTGGACCAGCGCGGCACGGCCCGCTCCACGCCGGTCACGGCGGCCACCCTCGCCGGCCTGCCCGACGACGCCGCGCGCGCCGCGTACCTCACGCACCTGCGCGCCCCGCAGATCGTCCAGGACGCCGAGATGATCCGCGTGGCGCTCGGCGCGCCGCCGTGGACGACCCTCGGGCAGAGCTTCGGCGGGTTCTGCACGCTGAGCTACCTCTCCTGGCGTGCCGAGGGCCTCGAGCGCTGCCTGGTGACCGGAGGGCTGGCCCCGCTGACCGGGCACGCGGACCGTGTGTACCGGGCCACCACCGCCCGCATGCACGCCCGCTGGCAGGAGTTCCTGGAGCGGCACCCGCAGGACGCCGGTCACTGGGCGGAGGCCGTCGCGCTCATCCGCGCCGCCCAGGACGACGGCGACCCGTACGTCCTCCCCGACGGCACGGCCCTCACCGTGGGCCGCGCGCAGCAGCTGGGCATGCTCCTCGGCGGGAACACCCGCGTGGACGGCCTGCACTGGGTGCTCGCCGAGGCCGTGGACCGCTCCGGCGGCGAGCCCCGGCTCTCCCCCGGCTTCCTGGCCGCCGTGGCCGCCCAGACCACCCGCGCGGTGAACCCCCTCTACGCGGTGCTGCACGAGGCGATCTACGCGCAGCCCGCCGCACTGACGGACGGCCGTGGAGCGACCGCGTGGTCCGCGCAGCGGGTGCTGGCCGAGCACCCCGACTCCTCCCCCGCCGCCGATCCGGCCCCCGTGCCCACCGGCGAGCACGTGCTGCCGTGGGCCTTCGAGACCGAGCCGGAGCTGCGCGCCCTGGCCGGTGTGGCGGCGCTCCTCGCCGCCAAGGACGACTGGGGCGCGCTCTACGACCTCGACGCGCTCGCGGCGAACGAGGTCCCCGTGGCCGCCGCCGTCTACACCGACGACGTCTACGTGGACCGCGACCTCTCCCTCGAGACCGCCGCGCGCGTGAGGGGCCTGCAGGTCTGGGAGACCGACGCCTTCCACCACGACGGCCTCGCCGACGACGGCCCCGGCATCGTCCGACGGCTGCGGGGGATGCTCGGGGCCTGACGCCCGAATTGCGCCGCGGCACACCGGACCGCGGCACAGCGGGCCCTCCGACCGACGACGGCGCCCGCACCTCGAGGAGGTGCGGGCGCCGTCGTCGTCGCGGGGTGCGGGTCAGCGGCCGTCGCGACGCGCGGCGTCGGAGACCTGCTTCATGCGCGTGGCGCTCTCGGCGCGGCGGGCGTCGCCCTCGTCCGCGGCCTTGCCCCAGACGAGCGAGGCGACGGTGGCGACCACCAGCGTGCCGAGGATGACGGCCAGCGAGAGGAAGGTCGAGATCTCCGGCACCGGGACCGGGTTGCCGCCGTTGATGAAGGGCAGCTCGTTCTCATGCAGGGCGTGGAGGATCAGCTTCACGCCGATGAACGCGAGGATGAACGCGAGGCCGTGCTTGAGGTACACGAGGCGGTCCATGAGGCCGCCGAGCAGGAAGTAGAGCTGGCGCAGGCCCATGAGCGCGAAGATGTTCGCCGTCAGGACGATGAACCAGTTCTGGGTCAGGCCGAAGATCGCCGGGATCGAGTCGACGGCGAACATCACGTCGGTGAGGCCGATGGTGATGAACACGACCACCATCGGGGTGAACATGCGCTTGCCGTCCACGGTGGTGCGCAGCTTGTTGCCGTCGAAGTCCTCGGCCACGTTGAGGCGGCGCGTCAGCCTGCCGACGATGCCGGGCTCGGCCTCCTCGCCGTCGTCGTCGTCCTGGAGCTGGTGCCAGGCGGTCCAGAGCAGGAACACGCCGAAGATGTAGAAGACCCAGGTGAGGTGCTCGATGGCCACCGCGCCGATCGCGATGAAGATCGCGCGCGCGACGAGCGCGATGACGATGCCCACCATCAGGACCTCCTGCTGGTACCGGCGGGGCACCTGGAACTTGGCCATGATGATGAGGAACACGAACAGGTTGTCCACGGACAGGCTGTACTCGGTGACCCAGCCGGCCAGGAACTCGGTGCCGTGCTGGGCGTCGCCGAGGACGTACAGCAGGCCCGCGAAGATCAATGCGAGCGTGACGTAGAAGCCGATCCACAGACCGGCCTCCTTCATGGAGGGCTCGTGGGGCCGCTTGAGCACGTAGAGCAGGTCGAACAGGAGGATGACACCCAGGACCACCAGCGTGGTGGTCTCGAATGCCGGGGTGAGGACGTCCATCGAAGGGCACGGTCCTTTCCGTCAGGGGCGGGCCGGGGCCGCCGCATGGCTGATCTGGTCCGCAAGTCTCTCCGCCCGCCGCGCATGCGCGGCCCGGCCGCTGTGTCCGGCCACCCGGGCCTCCCCGGAGGGGCGGTGCGGCGGCGTGCTGACGTCCACAGTGTTCGGGATACTCCCCTACGTCACGGGGCCACTCTACCGGCTGCCCCGTGCGGCCTCCCGGGTGGGTCGCGCCTCAGCCGCCGGCCAGGGCCAGGTGGACGACGAGGCCGGCGCCCGCGGCGAGCGTCCAGCTCGCCAGCGACCCGACGAGGAACTCCTCCGCGCTGGCACCCATGGGCCCGCCCTTCGCGTCCCCGGCGCGGGCGTCCTTCGAGATCTCGGGGAAGCGCACGATGCCCTTGGCGGCCATGATCGCGGCCACCACCTGCCACGCCGCCATGAGGCCCAGTACGGCCATGAGCAGGCGCTCCATCGGCCCGATGAACCGGCCGCCGCGCAACCCCTCGCCGTCGTCGTCCGCGTCGTGGACGTCGTCCGTGGAGGGGCGTCCGGCCAGGCGGAGGACGTCGCGTGTGACGACGTTCGCCGTCTCCACGAGCACGAGTCCGGCGCCGAGGAGGGCCATGCCCACGGGGCCGTGCGCCACCGTGAGGGCGCCGGTGTGCTCGGCCACCGCGAGGCCGACCACCCCGCCGAGCGCGCCCACCCGCAGGTGCGGGGAGCCGGCGCGGGCGAGGGCGTGCCAGGCGAGCACCGCGCCGAGGGCCAGGGCCACGGCCGACAGCGTCTCGGCCGCCGACGCCGCCCCGCCGGCCAGGACGACGCCGCCGATGAGCACGGCGCCGACGGCGGCCAGCAGCGCAAGCCACGGATGACGCGAGGTGCGGCCGGGGGTCACGGCGAGCAGGTCGCGCAGGCCCAGGGCGAGCAGGGTCAGGGCGGTCACGGACGGTCCTCCTCGGCAGTCGCCTTCGCTCCCCGCCCGGCGCCGGGCAGCGCGCCGAGCGCGGCGTCGAGGGCTAGCAGCTCGCGCACGCCCGAGCGGGCGACGGCCTGGGACACGGCGCCCTGCGTGATGCGCTCGGCGGTGGCGGTCTCCGCCTGGGTGCGCCCGGCCAGCAGCGCGGCGGCGATCCGGCGTTCCCGGGCCTTGAGCCGGCGCAGCACGTGGTCCCGGACCAGGAGCTGGCCGTCCACCGCGGCGGTCAGGTCCGCGTCGGGGCCGCGGTACGCGCCGGCGAGGCCGCGCGTCCGGTGCTCGGCGGCCTCGAGGGCCTCCCGAGCGCGGTGCCAGGCCGAGCCGTCGAGGATGGGCCGGCCGTCGTCGTCGGCGGCGCCCGCGACCTCGCGGTGGACGCCGTCCCCGAGCCCGAAGCGCAGCTCGACGCCCTCCGGCAGGGCCACCGCCACGCGCAGGGTGGCGCGCACGGCGACGGCCCAGTCCGCGTGCAGGGCCTGGAACTCGTCCCCCACCGTGGCCCACGCCGGGATCCGGGCCGGGACGGCCTCCTCGGCCGCCGCGAAGGCCGCGAGGATCGCCTCCTGGGCGGCGGCGCGGTCGCGCAGACCCCGGGATCCGACGATGTCGGCGATCACGGCGGTCCCGCGCACGGGGCCCTCGTCGGTGAGGCTCATGGGATCGACGTTACACGATCACTGATAATCGGCGATTATCAGGTTTTTCGTGGACCCGTGCCGGCGGCGGTTCACTGCTCGCGCTTCATCTGCCGCAGCTCCTTCTTGAGGTCGCCGATCTCGTCGCGGAGGCGCGCGGCCAGCTCGAACTGGAGGTCGGCCGCCGCCTGGTGCATCTGGGCGGACATCTGCTCGATGAGCTGCGCCAGGTCCTTGGCGGGCAGCGCGGCCGGGTCGACGGCCGGCGAGCCGGAGGGGACCTCGCCCGCGGGCGGCTCGTGGTCCAGCGACCCCAGCCCGCGGTGGCCCATGCCGTAGTCGAAGCCCGCCTTCACCCCACCCATGCCCTTGAGGAAGTCGGCACTGTCCGCGTCCTCGCGGGCCAAGGCGTCGGTGATGTCCGCGATCTTCTTGCGCAGCGGCTGCGGGTCGATCCCGTGCTCCGCGTTGTAGCGGATCTGGACCTCGCGACGGCGCTCGGTCTCCTCGATCGCCCGCCGCATGGAGTCGGTGACCCGGTCCGCGTACATGTGCACCTCGCCGGAGACGTTGCGGGCGGCGCGGCCGATGGTCTGGATCAGCGACGTGGTGGAGCGCAGGAAGCCCTCCTTGTCCGCGTCGAGGATGGACACCAGCGACACCTCGGGCAGGTCCAGGCCCTCGCGCAGCAGGTTGATGCCCACGAGGACGTCGAAGGTGCCCTTGCGCAGCTCGCGCAGCAGCTCGACGCGGCGCAGGGTGTCCACGTCCGAGTGGAGGTACTCCACCTTCACCCCCGCCTCCAGCAGGTACTCGGTGAGGTCCTCGGCCATGCGCTTGGTCAGCGTCGTCACCAGGACGCGCTCGTCCTTCTCTGTGCGGGTCCGGATCTGCTCGAGCAGGTCGTCGATCTGGCCCTGCGTGGGCTTGACCACCACCGTGGGGTCCACGAGGCCGGTGGGGCGGATGATCTGCTCGACGACGCCGTCCGCCTGGGACAGCTCGTACTGGCCCGGGGTGGCGGAGAGGTACACGGTCTGGCCGATCCGCTCGAGGAACTCGTCCCACTTGAGCGGCCGGTTGTCCATGGCGGAGGGCAGGCGGAAGCCGTGCTCCACGAGGGTGCGCTTGCGGGACATGTCGCCCTCGTACATCGCGCCGATCTGCGGGATGGTCACGTGGGACTCGTCCACCACCAGCAGGAAGTCGTCCGGGAAGTAGTCCAGGAGGCAGTGCGGGGCCGAGCCGGCGGGGCGGCCGTCGATGTGCCGGGAGTAGTTCTCGATGCCGTTGCAGTATCCCATCTGCTGCATCATCTCGAGGTCGTAGGTGGTGCGCATGCGCAGCCGCTGGGCCTCCAGCAGCTTGTCCTGGGACTCGAGTTCCTGCAGCCGCTCGCGCAGCTCGTCCTCGATCGTGGCGATCGCGCGGCCCATGCGCTCGTCGCCGGCCACGTAGTGCGAGGCCGGAAAGATGTACATCTCCTCCTCCTCGCGGACCACCTGGCCGGTGAGCGGGTGCAGGGTCTGGATGGACTCCACCTCGTCGCCGAAGAACTCGATCCGCACGGCGAGCTCCTCGTACATGGGGATGATCTCCACGGTGTCGCCGCGCACGCGGAACGTGCCGCGGTGGAAGTCGACGTCGTTGCGGACGTACTGCATCTGCACGAACCGCCGCAGCAGCGCGTCCCGGTCCATCTCCTGGCCGCGGCGCAGGGTGACCATCTGCGCGATGTACTCCTCGGGCGTGCCGAGGCCGTAGATGCAGGACACGGTGGCCACCACCACGACGTCGCGCCGGGTCAGCAGCGCGTTCGTGGCCGAGTGGCGGAGGCGCTCGACCTCCTCGTTGATGGAGGAGTCCTTCTCGATGAAGGTGTCCGTCTGCGGGACGTACGCCTCCGGCTGGTAGTAGTCGTAGTAGGACACGAAGTACTCGACCGCGTTGTTCGGCAGCAGCTCGCGGAACTCGTTGGCCAGCTGCGCGGCGAGGGTCTTGTTCTGCACCATCACGAGGGTGGGGCGCTGCAGCTGCTCGATGACCCACGCCGTGGTGGCGGACTTGCCGGTGCCCGTGGCGCCCATGAGCACCACGTCCTTCTCCCCCGCCTGCACCCGCTCGGCGATCTCCGCGATGGCGGTGGGCTGGTCGCCCGAGGGCTGATACGGGGAGACGACCTCGAAGGGCGCGACGACGCGGTTGATCTGCTTGGCCAGGCTCATGCGGCCATCCCCTCCCACACGCGACGGGTGATCTCGCGGAGCCGGTCCAGGTCGCCGTCGTTGACGATGACGACGTCGGCCACCGCCGCCCGCTCCTCGTCCGTGGCCTGCGCCGCCATGCGGGCGAGAGCGTCCTCGCGGGTCATCCCGCGGTCCTCCACCATGCGCCGGATCCGCTCCTCGGCGGGGGCCTCGACCACGATCACTAGGTCGAAGGCGTCGGCCTGGCCGGTCTCCACCAGCAGTGGCACGTCCTGGACGACGACGGCGTCCGGCCCGGCCTGCGCCACGATCTCGCGGGCCATGCGGCGCACCCGCGGGTGCACGATCCCGTTGAGGCGCTGGCGGGCGGCGGGGTCGGCGAACACGATCTGCGCCAGCGCGGCCCGGTCCAGGGAGCCGTCGGCCGCGATCACCCGGTCGCCGAACGCGTCCTGGACGGCCGCCAGACCCTCGGTGCCGGGCTCGAGCACCAGCCGGGCGAGGGCGTCGGAGTCCACCAGCAGGGCGCCGCAGCGCTCCAGCTCGGCGGCCACGGCGGACTTGCCCGCGGCGATCCCTCCGGTCAGCCCCACGTGGAGGCGGGGGCGCAGGGTCACGTCGGTGACGGCGTCGGTCATGGTTCCTCCGGTGCTGCGGGGGCGGATGGTCCTGCCAGTATGCCTCGATCGCGCGTCCGGCGACGGACCCGGACGCGCCGCGGGCGGCCGCCCCCGAGGGGACGGCCGCCCGCTGTCGGCACGGAAGGCGGGGGCGGCAGGCGTCAGCCGACGCCGCCGGCGATGCGTGCGGCCTCCACGGAGGGGGCCACCTTCTCCGCCCAGTACGCCTCGACGGCGGCGCGCAGCTCCTCGCGGGTGCCGCCGTTCTCGATGACGGTGTCCGCGATCGCCGCACGCTCGTCGTCCTGGGCGCCCTCGTCGAGCAGTGCCCAGGCGCGCTCCCGGGTGACGTGACGCTCGTCGACGAGGCGCTGCACGCGCACCTCGGCGGGCGCGGAGACGGCCAGCACCTGGTCGAAGTCCCGGGCGCTGCCGGTCTCCGCGAGCAGGGCGAGGTCCACCACGAGCACGGCGTCGTCGCCGATGGCCTTGGCCCGCGCGTCGGCCTCGGCGCGCACCAGCGGGGAGACGATCTCGTAGAACCGGGAGCGGGCCGCCTCGGAGGCGTCGATCAGCGCGTTCATCGCGCGCGCGTCCAGCGTCCCGTCGGCGCGCACGACGTCGTCGCCGAAGACCTCGCGGACCTCGTCGAGCACCGGGGCGCCGGGCACGAGGAGTTCGTCCAGCAGGTCGTCGAACTCCACGACGACGGCGCCGAGCCGCTCTAGCTCCTCGCCCACCGCGGTGCGCCCGGAGGCCATGCCGCCGGTGAGGCCCAGGGTGAGCAGCGCCCGCTGGGCCACGGTGCGCTGCTGATGCCACGTGTTGGGGGTGTGGGTGTCGAACTCGGGCTCGGTGCCCGGCTCGAACTCGGGGCGGATGACGTACTCCTGGATGTCCACGCCGTCCTCCTGCGCGCGGCGGTGGTACTCCTCCGCGGGCAGGACCTGCTTCCACTGACGGGTGCGGATCGGGCGGGCGGCGCCGGCGTCCTCGCGCAGCGCCTGCAGGAGCATGGCCGCCTGTACGAGGGTCAGCAGCATCACGGGGAAGCCGATCACGATGATGACCTCCTGGAGCGCGTCCAGGCCGTTCTCGCCCGCCGTGATGATGATCGCGGCGCAGACCGCGCCGATGGAGATCGCCCAGAACACGCCCTGGCGGCGCGGGGCCGGGTCCTCGTGGCCGTTGGCCATGGCGTCCATGACGAGGGCTCCGGAGTCGATGGAGGTGACGAAGAACAGGGTGATCACGACCAGGGCGACGATCGCCACCGGGAGGTAGAGGGGCATGCCCTGCAGGTGCTGGAACAGCGCCGCCTGCACGTTGCCCTCCTCCACGATGGTGCGCGTGAGGTCGCCGCCCTGGCCCGGCCCGGCGGCGGTGGCCCGGTCGGCCTGGAAGGCGGAGTAGCCGTAGATCCCCATCCAGATCATGGTGAAGATCGAGGGCAGCCCCAGGCCTGCCGTCACGAACTCGCGGATGGTGCGGCCCCGGGAGATCTTCGCGACGAACATGCCGACGAACGGCGCCCAGGTCACGGTCCACGCCCAGTAGAACACCGTCCAGTCTCCGGACCAGCGGCCCGAGCCGAACACGTCGTTGAACGTGGAGAGCACGGGCAGGTGGCCCACGAACGATCCGACGGACTGCACGGTGCCGCGCAGCACGTCGTTGGTGGAGATCGAGAACATCAGCACGAACAGCATCAGGGCCACGGCGACCACGATGTTGATGTAGGACAGGCGCTTCACGCCGCTGTCCATGCCCGCCAGGACGGAGCACACGCCCGCGGCGGTGATCACGGCCAGGATCAGGGCCTGCACCCAGCCGGCCACGGGGGTCCCGAGGACGTAGTTCATGCCCGCGTTGATCTGCAGGGCGCCCAGGCCGGTCGAGACGGCGAGGCCGAACACGGTGGACACGACGGAGATCACGTCGATCGCCTTGCCGATCGGCCCGTGGATCCGGTCGCCCAGCAGCGGCTGGAACGCGGAGGACACGCGCGGCGGCAGCTTGCGCTTGTAAGTGAAGTACCCGAAGCACAGGCCGGGGACCAGGAGGATGGCCCACATGTGGATCGTGAAGTGGAAGTTCGCGATGTCCATGGCCTGCAGGGCGGCCTGGTCGGAGAACGGCTCCGTGCCGGGCATCGGCGGGTTGGCGTAGTGGTTCATCGGCTCGGCGATGCCCCAGAACATGATGACGGCGCCGACGCCGGCGGCGAACATCATGCCGAACCAGGCGACGCCCGTGTACTCGGGGGTGGCGTCGTCATCGCCGAGCTTGATGCGGCCGTAGCGGCTGCAGGCCAGCAGCACCGCGAACAGGGCCAGCAGGGTGGCGCTGAGGGTGTAGAACCAGCCGATGTCGTAGCGCAGCCAGCCGGCCACCACGCCGAACACCTCCTGGACGGGGCCCGGGAACAGGCCCATGGCCGCGGTGAAGAGGACGATCACGGCCGCGGAGGTGAAGAAGATGGCGGGGCTGGTGCGGAGCCCGAGGGCATCGTGGACGCGGGTGTGGAGTGAGTTCATGCGAGGGGATGGGTGTCGTCGGCACCCGGGGCCGCCGGTCCAAAGGGTCGGCACCCGGATCTGGTGCACGGAGGGCACGGCCGACGACCCTAGGGCTGATTTCACCGGGGGTGAACACTTGACGGTCCCTCCGTCTCCTCCGCGGCCTACGCTGGACGGCATGGACTCCCCCGCTCCCCCCGCCGGCGGCCCGGTGGCCTGCACCGTCCTGGCCGCCGGCGCCCTGGCCGAGGACGGCTGGGTGGTCCACGAGGAGGAGGTCCGCCGCAGCCGGTTCCTGGCGGTGCTCGCCCGCACGCCCGACGAGGAGGCGGCCCGCGCCGTGGTGGCGACCCTGCGCCGCCGCCACCATGACGCCCGGCACGTCTGCAGCGCGTGGATCCTCGGTCCCGGCCGGCGGCGCATGCGCTCCAACGACGACGGTGAGCCCGCGGGCACTGCGGGCGTCCCCATGCTCGAGGCCCTCTCCCTCCGCGACACCGGCGGCGGGGCGACCGACCTGACAGACGTGACCGCCGTCGTCGTGCGCTGGTTCGGCGGGGTGAAGCTCGGGGCGGGCGGCCTCGTCCGGGCGTACTCGGACGCCGTCAGCCGGGCCCTGGACGCCGCCCCGCTCGTCCCCCGCACGCGGCGGGCCCGCTACGAGCTGGCCGCGCCGCACGGCGAGGCCGGACGCTGGGCGCATGAGCTGGAACTGACGGGGGCGTCCCTCGACGGCGTCCGCTGGGACGGCCCCCAGGCCGTGATCGACCTGGCCGTCCCCGACGTCCCGGACGGGCACTCCGCCCTGGCGTCCGCGGTCGCCCGGATCACGTCGGGCTCGGCCGTGGCCGCGCCCGCCGGGCACGTGTGGGTCGACGGGGCCCTCGCGTGACGGGGCGGCGTCCGGGAGAGGGCGCGGTTCCTAGGATGGTCGGATGGACGCCATCGCGCAGACCCCGCCCCGGGAC